>JABMQB010000397.1 GCA_013203525.1 Mariniphaga sp. | reverse complement strand
TCCATGGCCAGCGCCAGGCCCGATGTTTTATTTTTGGTTTTCGGTGGAAATGATTCCCAGGTTAAAACCTTTCAGAACAATAACCGACAGGCAAACCTGAAATTCATGGGGTACAAGCAATACACGCTGTCAAAGCGATTGATGCTGTTGGTTGATTTTTTATTAATGCCCTATCAGGATAAGGTATCCATAGGTATACCCGGACATGATACGGCTCAATGGATGTCCCCCATGAAAATGTTTGAATACATGGCATCGGGTGTGCCCGTAATCTCATCTGATCTGCCTGTTTTAAGGGAAATACTGAAGCATGGTAAAAATTCGTATCTGGTCCCTCCGGATGACCCTGATAAATGGATCGCAGCGCTGGACTATTTATTGAGCAATAGGGCGGTCGCAGATTCCCTAGGCAAATGTGCGCATAGTGATTACAGGGAAAATCATACTTGGAAACAGCGGGCAAATTATATCATGAATTTGGCGGGATTTCCTGCTTAATAACAGACATCTTCAACGATATACATATATCTCGTACATTAATGAAATATCAATACATTACTTAGGTGAATTGTGAGCAAGCAGGATAATTTATTATATTTTAACTACCTAAGGACAATTTCCTGGACCGGGAAATTGTATTTTCGATACTTCTTATATCCGGTATTAGATCATCATTTAAGAGGTAAGACGCTTGATGTAGGTTGCGGGTTAGGATATTTATTTAATATCAGAAGAAATTCTATGGGGGTGGATATAAATCCGTATTGTGTTGATTATTGTAAGAAGAAAGGGTATGCGGCCTATTATTTCGAAACTGCCGCGTACTCATTTGAAGATGCGTCCTTCGATTCGGTATTGTTCAATAATGTACTGGAGCATATTGCTGATCCGACTGAAATATTGACTGAAATCAATAGAATTCTAAAGCCCGGGGGAATATTAGTCGCCGGCATACCGGGAATCAAAGGATTTAAAAAGGACCCCGATCACAAGGTTTATTATGATGAGGAATCACTTGCTGAAACTATATCAAAATACAAATTTAAATTACACTATTATTTTCATACACCATTCAGATGGGATTATTTAAACAGGAATTTAAATCCATACTGTTTATTCGGTGTTTTCAGTAAAGAGCCTTGAAAATTACTCAACACCATCTCCTCTACGCCAGCTCGGTGCATTGTATTCATACAATCCCATGTATTAATCATAATTTAAATATCGTGTTTGGAAAGGAAATACACCAATATGTTTAATATGAAACGTAACTACCGATGAAAAAGCCGAATATTATCCTGATTCTAGTTGATGCCATGCGCGCCAGGAGCCTGGGGTGTTATGGATATGATAATGGAGGAACCCGCACAATTGACAGGTTGGCTTCACAGGGAGTCCTGTATGAGAATTGCTTCACCTGCTCCAATGCAAGTGATCCGGCCCTGACTTCTATGATGAGTGGTATGTTAACCAGATCCCATGGAATCCTGCATCACAGTTTTGAAGTAAATGCCAAAGAATTGAAAACATTTAATGACAAAGAAGTGCGTTTAGTGCAGGAAGTGCTCAAGGAAAATGGATATGGGACCTATGGATTGGATTTCCTGGCCCGGTGGCATATGCGCGGTTATGATTATTATCCCAACATCAAGATTGACCGCACAAAAAGAAAAAAACGGCTGAATCAACTTTCAAGATTATTCGGAGCGGTGGGGCAAAAAGCCTTTTTCAAGAAAATCCAAAGATCAAAGGTGGTAAGGCGACTGGTCGGTGGTTTTGATTCTTATCTTAACGATGAAGAGATAACGGAAAAAGCAGTTGAAATAATCTCACAAAATACTGATCCATATTTCCTCTTTGTACATTATTGGGGAGTGCATAAATCCATGTCTGCATCATTGGACGATAGAAGTATTGATAGTTATGACAGGGCCATCGAACAAGTAGACAAATATATTGAACAGATCGCAGATGCCGCTGGTGAGGATACGGTAATGGTTATCCTGGGAGATCATGGGGAAAGTCTAGGGGAACATGACATATGGTTCGATCACCATGGATTATATGATCCCACGTTGCATATTCCCCTAATACTGTCTGGCGGGTCTGTCCCCGCGGGTAAAAGAGTTAATGGATTAGTTTCAATAACGGATGTATTCAGCACCATCCTGTCGATGGCTGAAATTGATTATCTCGGGAAGACAGATAGTATTGATCTAAGTAAATGTTTTGATGAAGAAAAAGTACCTATACGCGATTATATTTTTGCCGAAGAAAATTATTATCAGGATAAAGTTTGCCTAAGAACCGGGCAATTCAAGTTCATTAAAACCGTCGGCAGGGATATATGCGAAATGTGTAATGTCAGACATGGTGAAAGTATCGAATTGTACGATTTGGTTAAGGACCCTGGGGAATCACGGAACATTGCTTCATCAGAGCACAGCACAGTTGCTGAGTTTGAGGAGCAACTGAAAGAATTAATAGGTTCATAGAATTAATTAGCCGCTGATGCCGGCTCAATGAATAGAAGGGTCGCTGCAGGCGCAGTTAAGCCAATCCGAGACCCTGATTTTTGTCGCATTAAAGCAAAAGAACTTGCGGTATCCCAAGTGAAACAGTACTTTAGTCAGCAACTTTAATAAAATATTTGTCTCTCCTGACAGAACCACATCTGTTGAAATACAAACAGTCTTTATAATAAAGTGAAACCAGAAGTTTTCATTCTCATTACATATTTGGATCACGCCTCTCCCGTTAAGGGAGCCATTGCTCTTGCGCGCGGCCTCAGTGAAAAATACCAGGTTTCCCTGGTTGCATTAAATGGTATAAAAATCCAGTCTCCATTCGGACCGGAAATAAAGGTGCTGTCTCTGGATAATTATCGAGGTTTATTCAATAAATATATAGCCTATAGCAGGCTTCTTCAAGGCCCCAGGAAAACAGGAACAAAACCAGTATCCATATCTTTCTGTTTCCCGGCAGACCTGGTCAACGTTTTTCAAAAAAACAGGGCAATAATTATTTCTAGCATGAGAGGTATGTTCACGCGGAGCTACAGGGCGTCTTTCGGCCGGTTAGGGTACCTGCTCGCTGTTTTTCACATTTACTTGTTTAAGTTCTATGATCGCGTAATTGTTATGACACAGTCCATGCAACAACTCCTGAAACAGCATGGTGTAAAAAATGTCTTACGCATCAATAACTTTTTGGATGAAATATCTTTGATACCCTTCAGGAAGGAAGAACAGAGGACAGATTCTCTTGTCCGCTTCCTTTTTCTGGGCAATTTGAATAAAAGAAAACAACCGCAGATCCTGATCCCATATATAAAAAAACTCATTGATTTGGACTATGATTGTAAGCTTACATTTATTGGTGATGGTCCCTTTAGAGAAAGTATTACAAATCAGATGAAGGACCTGAAACTCGAAAAAAGAGTTGAGCTGATAGGATTTATCCCCGAGCCCTATGATATTATCCAGGAGACCGATTTCTTATTGCTTCCATCTAAATCAGAAGGTCTCTCTCGATCAGTCATGGAGGCACTTTTCTTTGGCATACCCTGTATAATGAGCAATATAGATGGTGCTGATGAGATTATTAAAAGCGAGAAAAATGGTTATCTATATAATAATGAAGAGGAATTAATCGATATTATGATAGGCATAATTTCAGAATTTACTCCCGACACTGTCAGGCAACGGAAATTGATCTTACCAGATTCCTACAGATATAGAACAAACATAGAACGGTACCTTAACCTTATAGATATAATTACATCATCTTAATGCGATATTGTACAATGAACAACAAGGAATTACCTGATTGTTAACTCAAGCAGAGCAATCACCTGATTAGATAATGTGAGCAATACAAAACAATCAGCCCATTATAGTATGCAGATAGACATATCATTTATTATAATAG
>JABMQB010000039.1 GCA_013203525.1 Mariniphaga sp. | reverse complement strand
CAGGAAAGGTTTTTACCCGCGAGGAAATTTATCATACTGTTTGGGGCGATAGTGTTGTTGTTGGAGACCGGACCATTGATGTCCATATTAGAAAACTACGGGAAAAAATTGGAAATGACCATATTAAAACATTAAAGGGGATTGGTTACAAATTTGTAGAATAATTATACATAATATACTGCAAGATAAAGAGTAATTAATCCAATAACATATCCGGCAATTGCTTGAAGCAGGTTATGTTTTCCAAGGTATAAACGTGAACTTCCAACCAATCCTGCAATCAGGATTGTACTTATAATAATAATTACAGGATTCATTCCCATCCGGAAAGAAACAGCAAGGATTGCTCCTGTTACTCCACCAATTCCGGCCATATGATTACTGATTTTCCATTTAAACGAAATTATCATCAATACAATAATTACTATAACTGAAGCAATCAAAAATACTCTGAATACGGGATAAATTGTAATTCCTCTTAAAAGGTAAAATCCAAGATAATAATAAATTGCCGAGAAAAACAGAGGTTTAATCCGGTTAGTATGGTGGTCCATTTTAAAGTTGAAATTGGGATTCAATGCTAATACTGATATTGTTAACAAAGGCAGTAATCCGGTTGTAAAAAATACGGCAATTAATACAAAACGTTTTATATCCCACGAGAGCATTGAAAAATAATAACCTGAATTAAACAGTGCCAGATACCCCCATGTTGGCATTAAAACCGGATGAAAAAGTATAGATATAGTTTTTGCAATAAATTTCAATGCTAAAGTTTTTTTCTGAGCCTGGCTACAGGAATGTCTAATTGTTCGCGGTATTTGGCCACAGTACGACGAGCTATGTTGTAGGATTTTTCTTTTAATATTGCAGCCAGCTTTTCGTCGGTTAGTGGTTTTTTCTTGTCTTCGTTGTCAATACATTCATGCAATATTTTTTTGATTTCCCTGGTAGAAACTTCTTCGCCTTCATCATTCAATAATCCTTCCGAAAAGAAATATTTTAAAGAGTAAATTCCAAAGTGGGTTTGTATATACTTGCTATTCGAAACCCTTGATATAGTTGAAATATCGAGCCCTGTCCTTTCGGCAATGTCTTTTAGGATCATTGGTTTAAGCTTAGTTTCATCGCCTTCCATAAAATATTCTTTCTGGAGGCTAATAATTTCTGCCATGGTTAATAACAGGGTTTGTTGACGTTGCCTGATAGCATCGATAAACCACTTTGCCGAGTCAACTTTTTGTTTAACAAATACAGTAGCTTCCTTATTACTTCTTTGTTTTGTTTTTTTTGCTTCCTGAAACGTTTTCAACATATCAAGATAGGTATCGTTGAGTCGCAGGTCAGGAACATTTCTTTGATTAAGTGTTAATTTTAATTCATTGTCAACCAGGTCGAGGATAAAATCGGGTACAATATGTTGGTTTGCCTTATTTAGTGGATTGCTATATGAACTGCCTGGTTTCGGATTAAGTTTTAAAATTTCCCCAATGGCATCTTTTAAATCTTTATCATTTAATTCAAGTTTTCTTTGAATTTTTTCGTAATGTTTTTTTGTGAACTCATCAAAAAAATCCTTGATAATTAAAGTTGGTAATTCATGTTTCGGGTCATTTTTACGTTTTAGTTGAATAAGCAAACATTCGCGAAGGTCTCTTGCCCCAACACCCGGAGGGTCAAATTCATGGATTACTTCCAGGATTTTTTGTAATTCTTCTACTTCAACATCCATATTCTGTGTAAAAGCGAGGTCGTCACTAATCGAAAGCAAGTCACGCCTTAAATATCCATCTTCATCGATATTGCCTATAATGTAGTCCGATAATGTTTTTTGATAATCAGATAAATAAGCTAAACCAAGTTGTTCATCCAGAAACTCATGAAATGATTTTCCAACCGAAAAGGGGATATCAACATGTTTATCGTCGGGAGAATAGTTCTTTGTATTTAATTTATATGTGGGTATTTCTTCATCGTTCAGATAATCGTCAACCGTAAATTCTTCGTTATCACTATCTTCATCTGATCGTAATTCAGATGCTTCGCCATCCTCTTCATTTGAAGGATTCTCATCGGCCAGTTCCAGAACCGGATTTTCCTCCATTTCTTTTTTAATACGTTGCTCTAATTGCATGGTTGGAATTTCCAACAGTTTGATTACCTGAATCTGTTGAGGAGACAGTTTCTGTAGTAATTTCTGCTGTAATGTTAATCTTTGTTCCATTCCATGTATTAATACCTTGCTTTCAAATTTAGTATTTTTTCGATAACGATGAATATTAAGTTTTCAACCGTATGTTATTTAAAACTCTGCATTCTTTGGTGCCCGTGGGAATGGTATTACATCACGAATGTTACCCATGCCGGTTATAAACTGTATAAATCTTTCGAAACCCAAACCAAAACCACTATGAGGAACTGTTCCAAATCTTCTTGTATCAAGGTACCACCACATTTCATCGGAAGGAATATTCATTTCTTCCATTCGCTTAACTAATTTATCATAGTCTTCTTCACGTTGCGAACCTCCGATTATTTCGCCAATCTGTGGAAATAAAACATCCATAGCGCGAACGGTTTTATCATCGTCATTAAGTTTCATGTAAAATGCCTTGATATCTTTTGGGTAATCGATCAGGATAACCGGGCATTTGAAATGTTTTTCAACCAAATACCGTTCATGTTCACTTTGAAGATCAATTCCCCAATCAACCGGAAATTCAAATTTGTTTTTCTTATATGGTTTTGAGTTTTTTAATATTTCAATGGCTTTGGCATAAGTGCAACGCACAAAATCATTGTTGGCAACAAAGTTGAGTTTTTCCATCAATTCCATTGAACGCTGATCTTGCGGTTTATTTTTTTCTTCCTGTGCTAGCCTGCTTGCCAGAAATTGAAGGTCGTCTTTACAATTTTCCAGTGCATAACGAATCAGGCTTTTTAAGAAATCTTCAGCAAGGTCCATGTTATCTGTCAGGTCGTAAAAAGCCATTTCAGGTTCTATCATCCAGAATTCGGATAAGTGGCGGGTTGTATTTGAATTCTCAGCTCTAAAAGTTGGCCCAAATGTATAAATTTCACCAAGTGCTGTTGCTCCTAATTCACCTTCCAATTGCCCTGAAACAGTCAGGTTGGTAGCTTTTCCAAAAAAATCTTTAGAATAATCAATTTCACCATCTTCATTTAACGGGGGATTTTTTGGGTCGAGAGTGGAAACTCTGAACATTTGTCCGGCACCCTCAGCATCAGATGCTGTGATAATCGGGGTGTGCAGATAGTAAAATCCTTTATCGTTGAAATATTTGTGAACAGCAAAAGCCATTGCGTGCCTTACACGGAAAATGGCTCCAAATGTATTGGTTCGAAAACGAAGATGTGCGTTCTCACGTAAAAATTCTAATGTATGGCGTTTGGGTTGCATTGGGAATTTTTCCGGATCTGCTTTTCCTATTAATTCAATATCTCGGGCAATTAATTCAACATGTTGCCCGCTTCCTTGTGAATCGGCAAGTTTACCTGTAACTGCAAGTGAAGCACCAGTTGTTATGTCTCTTAATAATCCTTCATTAAAATCTTCGACATTAGCAACTACCTGCAAATTATGAATGGTGGAACCATCGTTTAAAGCAATAAAATTTACATTTTTGCTTCCACGTTTTGTTCGTACCCAGCCTTTTGCAACTATTTCTTTTTCTCTTTCGCCAGATATCAAAATCTCTTTAATCTTTAATCGTGCCATAATGCAGATTTTTACTTCTTTTAATTGTATCAAAAATTAAGCATACAAAAGTACATTTTTATGCTGAAAAAGAAATAACCACTGATTTAATTCAGAAAGTCTTATATCATATTTAACATAGTAAGTATAACTAATTGAAAGCTTTTTAATTAAGGTGAAAATCTGACATGTAATTAATACGAAAATTCGCAATTTCATAATTCACCAATCAAAATTTATAATTCATAAATCAATTAGACTATCTTTGCGCTGATTTTTAGCGAATTGGGATTTTCATATTAACTTTCTTTAGATAGGATTGTAT
>JABMQB010000038.1 GCA_013203525.1 Mariniphaga sp. | reverse complement strand
GGCATCAGGTTGTTTTTGATGATGTAGTTTTTAACACCAAATCCGGAGGGGCCTATTATCTCATTGGGATCGAATGATGAAACCACATTTATACCTTTTGATTGTCCTGAAATATCTTTGCCAATTTGATTGCAGTCGTGCATACTTTTGGCATAACCCCCAATATTGGCTAAAAATACACCTATTCCTTGCGCAACTGCTCCAACTCCTGAAAGGTTAATGCCACAATCGACAATTGTAACTCCATAGCTGAAAAGAGACCAGAATACTGATTTTGAATCCTGAGGTGGAGCTTTTGCATTGCCATAAACCTGTTTGCCTATCGACCATAAACAACCTACGCCAGGGATAGCAGAAGTACCAATATCAACAATTCCTTCGGCTAAAACACCGGTTATACATTCAGCAATTTTTAGTTTTATTTCACTTTTTGTTAATAGTGCACTTTTTTGTTCTTCGCTGTCCGCTACATATTCAGCCCATGGAGGATTCATCCAAGTTTTTATGGTCATATTGCCGGGAGACTTAACCCGAATATGAATATTTGTTGTACTGTTTGCCGGAATTACAGGAATTAACAATGGATATACTTTTGCATCCATAGCCTGTCCAAGTATTGAGTCGGTCTCAAAAAACAATCCGATATTTTTAATTTCATCAGCAATTCCTAATTCTTCAGCTTTATCAGGAACTACAACTTCAAAATCGATAAATTCAATTTCCAACTCAGGATAATTTGTAAATGCCAGCCAGAGCGGTATAACATAAGCATCTACATTTCCATTGTTTCCATAACTAATAGTATAGGTTTGCCACATATTAGTTAAAACCAGTCCTCTTCCCAAAATGCTAACCCATGTATCGGGTGCTACTCCCTGGTTAATTGTAAATGATCCGGGCAAGCTCATTTCTGCATTGTTGTTTAAAACAACTACATCCCATACTCCAAGCGTTTGATCATATAAATCAAAATAAGCAGAAAGAATTCCTGTTCCAGTTGAAAATATTTCTTCGCCAACAATATCCTGTTCACCTTCTTTTCTTAGAATTATTGAGGTGTTTTCGGTTGTTAATCCTCCTCCGTAAACATTAAGGGTCACGTATCCCAGGTTCCCACCACTCGAAGGTTCTATCTTTTCTAAACCATTAATTGTTGCATGTCCAATAACTGAGGCAACACTGTTCTTGTTTTTTGAAGTTAGTGAAATTGTGTATTCGCCGGGATTTGAATAAATATTTTTCGGATTTCCTTGTTCTGAAGAATTACCATCACCAAAATTCCATTTATAGGATGTTGCATTTTCAGATTTGTTATTAAACGAAACTTCGTTCAGGGTTTGATAGGTTTCAAATTTAGAAATCGGTGGATTAAAATTGGAAGTTTCAAATTCTCCGAGATAAAGCGGGATGCCATCATTCCCGTTTCCTGAAATATCTTTAAATGTATCATCAAAATTCAGGTAGAGTTGTAACCCCTCTTCTTCGCTTGTAAATGATTTAAGCTGGTTTTCTAATAATTCTTCCTGAGATAATGCCCGGTTCCAAAGGCGTATTTCGTCGATATTGTAACTTGTATTTCGCCTGAACGCAGCCCTGCACCCTATCATCAAAAATCCATCTCCCTGTGTAATTTTTCCGGTAACGGTTTGTTCAACATTCAGAAGTCCGTCAACATAGGTTTTAAAGTTATTTAATCCTCCGTTTGCATCATAAGTAAAAGCAATATGGTGCCAAAGAGTATCTGTAATTTCACCACCGCCCCAATTTATAAAATTACCCTTATCGGTTTGTAAGCCGCAATTAATATTAAATTTTTCGTAATTATTTCGGAATCCCATATTGTAACCACTAGGACTGCTATCCGACCCATCAGCTCCGTTAACTTTTGCAAGGATATTAATATTTGAACTGGTTTCGGGATAAATTTTTATCCAAGCTTCGGCTGTCATAACCGAATCGAAATCGATACTTTCTGATGAAGGAACAATGGCTGTTTCGGTTATACCGTTATCAACTGAACGTACTTTGTAAAATTTATTGATGGAACCTGGCACGGGTTGTTTTACAAATTTTCGATAAAGAATATCATTGTCTGTTACATACTTATTTGCGCTGTAACTTCCAGTTGTTATAAAATGGATATTGCCATTGTCATCCTGCATCATTTCAGAAGCATCGACATAGGCATGAAAAAGTGGCATTAAAAAGGAGTAGTTTGAAAACGTAATGCCACCATCGTTTGAATGAGTATTTACCGACCCATTTCCATACAAATAGAAGGAAGCCCCTGTTTCATCGGTATTATCCATTAATAATTTTGGGAACCATGCGGTTTTTATATAATCCGGATTTTCGGGAAAAGGTTTGAATGGAGCAGAATATGTTGCACCTCCATCGTCAGATTTGACCATATAGACCTGGGCATTAGTCCTTAAATAGGAGATGTAGACATAATTACCTTTGGCAATAACAGACTCCTGGTATTGTTGAATTTCACCAGGGGGAACGCCCCCAACATTTATATTAACTGCTTCTTCAAAAGTTTGCCCTTTATCTGTCGATCTGACAACAAAAGGTATGCTTCCGTTTTCCCAGCTCCAGTTATTAAAAGCAATATACAGATTTGAAGATCCATCATATGATGTTTTTGGTGCATTAGAAGCATCATAAGATATAACATCGTTATTGTTTCCTGATTGTTTTACTATTTTATTTAATGTAAAATTATTTCCCTGATTGGTTGAGACTGCAACATGTACCTCTCCGCCAAAGTTTTCTGAACTTATCCAATAGGAAAATGAATGGGGTATTACCATAAGGTCATTTTCCCATAAAAAATCGCCTACGGTATAATCCTTTCCTGGGTATTCATAAATCGTTTTTGTCTGTAATGTATCAATGTTTACTTCAGAATAAAATAAATATCCAATACTGCTACCAACTCCTGTCCCCCTGCTGGCTGTCCCGGCAGCAATGGCTACATTCCCATTCAGGACTTTTATAAATGTCCGGTTAACAGACCTCCAATAAAAATCAGCTAGTATAATTGGTTCATCAAAGGTTTCACCGTTGTTGTTTGAACGAAAATATATAATAGTTTCACCGACAGCAAAGGCAATGTGTACAATTCCATTTTCGGCACAAAGCCTACGTGAGTCAATGCCTGTTGCTGTTTCTCCTACATTGTGAATTTCGATTGGTTCTTCCCAGGTTTTACCTAAATCAAGCGATCGACGATACATTACTTTTGTTGGATGTTGAATCCATAATGTATGAATTGTGTTGCCATCGATAACCATTTCCGGGGTTCGATCCTGTATTCCAAATTGAGTGATCCCTTCAGAAAGGTTAATTACTTGGTTTGAAATTACCGGATTTGTTGCCCTGACGGAAACAGAAATTATTACCATGAAAGAAAATATTAGCAGGCAAAAAAGTGTTGCTTTAAAATTGATTTTGGTTTTCATAATTTCTCCTTTTTTAATCAAATAATTCCTCGTGGCTTGCCACGAGGTTCCATATATTCTCCCCTGAATCAGGGGAGATGTCAGTCATTCGACTGACAGTGGGGTGAAATAACGAAAATTCGATTTTCGATTTTTTTGCCAAAATAAAGTTGCCGAAACCTGCCTTCCGGTGGGCAGGTACACCTTGGCTTGCCACGGAGATAGTCAACTTTAAGAGTTTTCTTTATTATGATTCCCAATTTACGAAATTATATACAAATAAGTTGCAGAGTAGCTATTAATGAAAGCTGGGAAGAAAATTCCTCCCGGCTTTTAGTTTATTGCACCATAATTTTTTGTGAAACTGTTTTATTTCCATAAACCATTCTTAATACATATTGCCCTGTTTCATAATTTGCAACATTTATGATAATTCCATTTTGTAAATCAAAATCATCATAAATCTGCGAGTGGTGTATTGAGCCGTTTAATCCAACCAATTCCAATACATACACACCACATGGGGCATTGGTTAATGTAACTTTCATATAGTCGCTGGTTGGATTTGGGAATATAGTTAATTCTTCTTTAACCAGTTCAAATCCGTCTATATCAACGGTAACAGTTGTGGCTGCATCATACTGTCCTGGTT
>JABMQB010000396.1 GCA_013203525.1 Mariniphaga sp. | reverse complement strand
TTATATTATTTTTCATTTTTTCGTGTAAACAGAAAGATTCAAATAACTATCCAAATATTGTTTACATTCTTGCGGACGATATGGGAATCGGTGATTTGGGATGTTATAATCCTGAATCAAAAATTCCAACTCCGGCAATGGACGATCTTGCTTCTGAGGGAATGATGTTTACTGATGCTCATACTAATTCGGCAGTTTGTACACCAACCCGATATGGAATTCTAACCGGAAGATATGCTTTTCGAACAAGGTTAAAGTCGGGAGTTTTATGGGGAAGTTCAACTCCATTAATCGAAAAGGGAACAGCAACTGTTCCATCTTTATTAAGTAGATATGGTTACAACACGGCTTGCATCGGAAAGTGGCATCTAGGACTTGGCTGGCAGACACTTGAACCCTGGGTGGAATTAACTGACAACTGGAGTGAAGACAATAAAAAAATTGATTTCTCAAAAATAATTTTAGAAGGACCTACAACAATTGGATTCGATTATTTTTATGGTATCCCAGGATCATTGGATATGCCACCTTATATTTTTATTGAAAATAATCAACCACAAGGACTACCAACCAGTATTACAAAAGAAGGAGGCAGAGAAGGAATGACTGTGCCAGATTTTAAAGCCAAAGATGTGATGCCCGTTTTAACATCAAAAGCTATCGAATATATTAATCAACAAGATCAGACAAAACCATTTTTTCTGTACTTTCCCCTAACTGCTCCACATACTCCGGTTGTTACAAACGATGAATTTATTGGAAAGAGTCAGGCAGGACAATATGGTGATTTTGTTGTTGAATGCGATGCTACAGTTAATAAAGTTATTGATGCCTTAAAACAAAAAGGGTTGTATGAAAATACACTTATAATTCTCACTTCCGATAATGGCTGCTCGCCGCATGGATTCCCTATTCAGCAGGAAATCGATTTTAACCATAACACAAGTAACGGATTTAAAGGTCGCAAATCACATTCCTATGAAGGAGGACACAGAGTTCCGTTTATCGTTTCATGGCCTACAAAAATAAAACCCGGTTCATATTCGAATGAAATTGTATGTACAACAGACCTTTTTGGAACAGTTGCAGAGATACTGAATTATAATCTGAAAATTACCGAAGCCCATGATAGTTACAGCTTTCTGCCAATCTTACACGGAATTGAAACTAAATCCCCGATTCGTGAAGCAACTATTCATCATTCATTAAACGGTCATTTTTCCATACGCAAGGGAGACTGGAAATATATTGATGCTTCAGGTCATGGCGGATTCACGGAAATAAAAGAGGATGTTCCGGAAGACAGTGTTCAACTTTATAATATTAAAAACGATCCATTTGAAACAAAAAATATTTTTAATGACCATCCGGAAAAAGCACTGGAATTAAAACAATTATTGGAAAAATATAAGATTCAAGGTTACAGTAGAGCCATGTAATAATCGTCAGAATAAAAACTCCAGTTAATGAAGAACACTACAGGATAGTTACTTTCTTATTTTAATTTAACTTTGTAAAAAACCTTTCGTAACATAAGGTGTTATAGTAAAAAATTAAATCAGTGACCTTAAAAATACAATATTATGGATTATGATATTATAGTAATTGGCAGTGGCCCGGGTGGTTATGTTGCTGCAATCAGAGCTTCACAATTGGGTATGAAAGTAGGAGTTGTGGAAAAAGAAAACCTTGGAGGAATTTGTTTAAACTGGGGGTGTATTCCTACAAAATCGTTATTAAAAAGTGCTCAGGCTTATGAATATGCGCTTCATGCAAAAGATTATGGAGTTTCTATTTCAGGAGAAGTAAAACCTGACTTTGCAGGAATGGTTCAACGCAGCAGGGGTGTTGCCGATGGAATGAGCAATGGAATCCAGTATCTGTTCAAAAAGAATAAGATTGAAACCATTTCTGGTTTTGGAAAACTTACTGGCAAAGGTATGGTCGAAGTAACCGACGATTCAGGAAAGAAAAAAACGATTACTGCTAAAAATATAATACTTGCAACAGGTGCACGCTCGCGTGAACTTCCAAATCTGCCACAGGATGGAAAAAGTATTATTGGTTATCGAAAAGCATTAACACTTGAAAAACAACCCAAATCAATGGTTGTTGTTGGTTCAGGAGCTATTGGCAGTGAGTTTGCATATTTCTATCAATCAATTGGTACGGAAGTAACTTTAGTTGAATTTATGCCTAATGTGGTTCCGCTTGAAGACCTGGATGTTTCGAAACAACTGGAGCGTTCTTTCAAAAAAATGAAAATGAAAGTTTTAACTGCTTCGAGTGTGGAAAAAGTTGACACAAAAGGAAAGTTAAACAAGGTTACAATCAAAACTAAAAAAGGTGAGCAGATTGTAGAAGCTGAAGTTGTTCTTTCAGCGGTTGGTATAACTCCAAATATCGAAAATATTGGGCTTGAAGAATTGAAAATTGAAACAGAAAATGGAAGAATAAAAGTTGATGACTATTATAAAACCAATGTTGAAGGTATTTACGCCATTGGCGATATTATTAATACGCCGGCACTGGCTCATGTAGCTTCTGCAGAAGGAATTGTTTGTGTAGAAAAAATAGCCGGCAAAAATCCCGATCCAATTGACTATGGAAATATACCAGGATGTACTTATACAAACCCTGAAGTATCGTCGGTAGGAATGACCGAAGCCAAAGCCAAAGAAGCCGGATATGAAATTAAAGTCGGAAAATTCCCTTATACAGCCAGCGGAAAAGCAAGCGCTGCAGGGCAAAAAAATGGTTTTGTAAAACTAATATTTGATGCCAAATATGGTGAACTACTTGGCGCACATATGATTGGAGGAAATGTGACTGAAATGATTGCTGAAATGGTGGTTGCCAAGAAACTTGAAATTACAGGGCATGAACTACTTAAAACAATTCACCCACATCCTACTATGAGCGAAGCTATTATGGAAGCTGCGGCCGCTGCTTATGATGAAGTTATACATATCTAAAAAATACAACCACTAATTCAAACCGGAGGATTTATCTTCCGGTTTTTTTATGCAATAACAATTCGAATAAATGATTGATATATTCCATAATTTCAAAAACATTGAAAATCAGTTATATTGTTTTGTTGGTTAATTATTAATTATAAATTTGTTTGCAGAAACAACTAATTTTAAAATAAAAATTAAAACGTATGAAAAAACTAACATTATTTGTGGCAATGCTTATGTTTATGCAAATAGCTTTTGCCGGTGGAATCCTAACCAACTCAAACCAAAGTGCGCAGTTTGTAAGAATGCTTTCACGAAATGCTTCAACACAATTGGATGCGGTTTATTTTAATCCGGCCGGAGTAATTAAACTGGAAGATGGCTTTCATTTTGGTATTCATAACCAGAGCATTTTTCAAACCCGTACAATTGTAAGTGGTTATCCAAACCTGAATACTTCTGAATATGAAGGAGATGTTGCTGCACCGGTTTTCCCAACAGCTTTCGCTGTATACAAAACAAATAATTTAGCATTTTCATTAGGATTTGGTCCAAATGGAGGTGGCGGATCTGCAAATTATAAAAAAGGGCTTCCTTCTTTTGAAAAGCAAATTAGTGATTTAATTCCCGGATTAGCAGGCCTTTCTGCTTTGGGATACAATATATCTGATTATGGCGTTGATATTGCTTTTGAAGGAACTTCTATCTTCTGGGGTATTCAGGGGGGTGTAACCTATGGTTTAAGCGATGCCTTTTCGGTATATGGCGGTGTTCGTTATTTACCATCTACAAACACATACAATGGGTACATAAGAAATATTGCACTTAACGTTAATGGAACTGAAATGCCTGCTGCTGCCTTTTTAAATGGAGCTTCAACGGCAGCTTCAACGTTAGCAGCACAGGCAACTGCAGGTGCAACACAGTTGAGTGGAACAGCTGCAAGCTTGCAACCCTTAGTTGATGGTGGAGCAGGTGGTCTTACTATTGCTCAGGTTGCAGGTGCAGGATATATTGATGCTACTACCTAGGCTCAGCTCGAAGGTGGATTATTAGCTCTTGGCTTATCTGCTGAACAAGTTGCTGGAATTAGTTTAGCTGCTGCTCAGGGAACTTTTTCAACTGCTGCTGCTACATACAGTGGACAAGCAACAGTTTTAACAACTCAAGCAGCTGGTTTATCTGCAACCGCAGTATTGATGGGCGATAAAGAAGTTGACACAAAACAAACCGGTGCAGGAATTACGCCAATTTTAGGAATAAATATTACTCCTATTGAAAATTTAAATATTGGGATTAAATATGAATTCCAAACCACTTTAACATTAACCAATGAAACTACTGTTGATGATGTAGGATTATTCCCTGATGGACAAGAATCAGCAAGCGATTTACCGGCTATTCTTTCAGTTGG
>JABMQB010000395.1 GCA_013203525.1 Mariniphaga sp. | reverse complement strand
GGGTAAACATAGCTTGCCCGCTTGCCAACTTTGCGCCCGGAGTATAATAAGGAAGGTCAACAATAATTCCTGAAAACGGGGCTAGAACATCCATTTTTGCCAGATTAAGCATTGCACCTTCATATGCACTTTGAGTATTAATTTTTTGAACTTCTGCATTTCTAAGTTCACTTTGTGTAACTCCACCCTTTTCATATAACGAATTTTGTTTTTCATAATTCGTTTCTGAAATATCAAGGTCTAATTTTTTTGCTTCAATATTTATATTATTAACATATTCCTTGTCATCGAAGTGCACTACCATCTGTCCTTCCTTTACCCTGTCGCCAAGTTTAAAAGTTTTACCGGTTACCGGATTAACCAAAAGTTTATACACACCAGCCATCTCAGAAGTAACTTCTGTTTCATAAGTTGCTTTAACAGTTCCGGTTGTATTTATAAATTGTTGTATTGATTGCGCTTTAATATCAATTACTGAAACAGGTACTGACAAATCAGCTTCTTCATTTTGGGTTTGGTTGTTACATGCTGCAAAACCTGCAATGATCACAACTAATAAAAAGATTTTAATATTTTTCATTTCTATATATTTTTCCTGGTTTCTTACTTTTCGTTTAAATATAACTCTGATGGTATAATAGGTTGGTCGTTAACAAAATCGTATAATGATTGAATTTTAAGATTTAACAATTCCAACTTATAATTAATTCTTGCTTGTGCCAATGAAACCTTATTTTGGGATAACTGCACCTGATATAGATTTAAATCCATACTTGTCAGATCACCATTTTCATATCTTTCAAGATTGATATCGTAGGTTAACTTTGCATTTATATCATTTTGAATTGCAATGTCTATCTGGTTTAACTGATTCTGAAGGTTTCTGATTGTTTGCCTGATATTGATAATTATCCCCCTTTTCTCTTCATCAAGGCTTAATTCAAATGTTTTATTGGTTGCTTCCTGAGCGGCAATCCTGGCTTTCTTTTCACCCCAATCGAATAACGGAATATTAAACGAAACTGATACCTGAGGATTTTGGGTTATGTTGTCAAATATATTGTTTAGCTTTTCATTATCGCCTGTAAATCCAAACGACAGGTTCACATCACCCACAAATTCATTTTGAGACTTTACCTGCAACATACTGAACATCCCATTCTCAATTTCAATTTCTCGCTGCCTGAGTTCCATCCTCGAATTTAAACCATTTTCAATAGCTACATCAAGGTCAACAGGTACCGGGTTGGATGATATATCAGCGAGAACCACAATATCTTCATACAAGTCCATTCCCAGATAAAGCTTCAACTGGTCCTTTGCATTTTCGAGGCTTACTTCGCTATTTTGGAACGATGATTTTGATGTAGCCAGGTTTAGTTCTGCCTGATACAATTCTTCTTGTGCAGCAAGTCCCGCATCAACTTTATTTTTTATTATATCATAACTTTTCTGTGTATTCTCTAATTCCGACTGCGCAATACTCAGATTTTCCTGAGCAAAGTAAACGCTGTAAAAATACTGCGTTACATTTCTTTCCAAATTTAAACGCTGCATCGCATAGCTTATGTCGGCATTTTCAAGACTTAACTCCAATTGTTTTAACTCAACTTTTCTACGGTTATATGTAAATATCGGCTGGTTAAGCATAAGATACAGATTATTAGTAAAAATCTTACTTTCAGATTCACCTCCACCTGTAATTATAGAACTACTGTTTTGCCAGCCAAAACGATTGATCAGTGAAATCGTACCATCGGTAGGAAGAATTGGTTGTTGAATTCTAAAAGTTGATGTTGGATTAAACGATTCATTGGTAAACCATTCTGATGTACGTTGATCAAACCTACGTGTATTAGAATAATCAAGAGGTGTTACTTCCAGGCTAAACTGTGATTTTAAAGACGCCATTTGTGCTTCCAATGACTTTTGATACCTTTCGCGGTTTAGCAATGTCCTCTTCAGGTCAGGACTTCCGGTCTCGGCATATTGCAAAGCCTTTTCAAGAGTCAATGTCTCCTGTGCCAGAAGACCGGTTACTGATATTGTAAAAATCAATACCCAGATTATTTTACAATTCAAATTTGTTTTTTTTTCTGAAATTCATTTCCATTGTGATAATTATATTTTAAAGCTTTACTAATTTAACGGCATCAGCATTAATAGTCCTTAGTTCAGATTTATTGCTTAATTCTATCAAAGCTGTATCTGGAGAAAAATAATAGGATCCCAAATGATTCCAACCACTTTCTGCCGAATTAAATTCAAGAGTAACATCTTCGGGTCCGTCGTCGTGATGAATAATAAAATTGTATTCTCCATTTTGATCTCCGCGGCCGCCTCCCCGACCACCGCGTCCGCGCCTAAAATCACGTGATTTGTATAAATAATAATATACATCGTAATATCCTGATTCAACCAATGGAACATTCCATTTTGCCTTTAAAGATCCATCGCCTGATTTTATATAATAGCCAGACCTAATATATTCACCAAAAAACTCAGAATTGGTTGTTAGAGTCCAGTTTGAAGGAGGATGCCAGTTATTATACCCGGAATATCTTGAGGAATTTTCATCTTCACTAATAAGCCATTTTTGAAGCAGGCTTTCATCATCCTGCGTTGTAAATTCAAATTCAGGATCTTCATTATCAACAATAATTTCGTTTGGTAATGCAACTGTAACCGGAATTTCCAATATTTTTTCGCCTTCAATAGCTTCGGCTTTTAAATCTTCTTCAATATCCCTGAATCCATTTGTTATTACTTGTGGAATGTTTTGCGAAGTCATTGTATTTAACGTTATCATCCTCGGATCGGCATCTAAAAGGTAACTCACTTCTTTTGTTTGATGGGCATCGAGGTAAATTACTTCATTTATTGAATTATCGGCACCGGGACCACCCATACCAAATCCACCTCCACCTCTACCACCAAAATCTCCAAGACGGAAAGTTATTTTAATAACACCTTCGGTATCAGAAAAGTTAGTTACTGCAAATGACACCTTTGTTTTTATCATGTCTTCTGTTTTTACCTTTACGGCATTAACAGGAGAAAATATATAACCCGGTAATTTTTTCATCTGGAACCAGTTTTCCATTATTGGAGTTAACTCAATTCCAAATTCTTCATTTATTTCTCTATCAAATTCTTCAAATTCTATATTTTTGAATTTATTATTATTTAGTAAATCTGTGAGGTAATCTGCAAATTCTTCTTCACCGGCTTTCCATTGAATCATTGAAAATAAAACATCGCCTTTGAGTTTAATTACATTATCTATAATTTTTTTCTGTTTTGGATCTGCTAATATTTCAGCAAAAGAACTATCCTGAAGGGCGATGTTCGCCATTTCATCTTCACTCATACCAGTCATATTCCGCATCCTGGAGGCCATCATGTCTTCGGATTGGTTTTTTAGGTAAGCTTCAAAAATACGGTTTGTAATCGGCCAATTATCGGAAGTAATATTATTTTGAAATTTGTACAAATTGGCAAAAATAAAATAAGGGCTGCCAGCTTCACTTACACTCATATTCCCGCCTGACATTCTAAAATCAGGCCGTTCCTGTTCTCTTGTAAAATTACCAAGAAAATTAGTAAGTACCATTGCCTTCAATTCCTGGGGAGAAAAACCCATATCCATTCC
>JABMQB010000394.1 GCA_013203525.1 Mariniphaga sp. | reverse complement strand
TGCGTAAATAAAACTTTTGCAGAAAATTCTATTCGCATTCCTTTCAAATTGAAATAGGAAGTTCATATAATTTTAACGATAACTTTTTTTATCAGCGTTCGAAATAATATGCTTATATTGCTGATACCGGCGAAAAGAATAATGTTAAGTGAGTAATAAGCTTTTTTAGATTTTAGTTTATGCAACAACGTAGGTTAGCTGCAATCATGTTTACCGACATGGTTGGTTACAGTTTGTTAACTCAGGAAGACGAGGCCTTCGCTCTTGAGTTACTCGAAGAACATCGGCAAATTCTGCGTTCATTTTTCCCAAAACATAATGGACGAGAAGTTGATGCTGTTGGCGATGCGTTTTTTGTTGAATTTTCAAGTGCACTTGAGGCCGTTAAATGTGCCATTGATATTCAGAAGGAATTGCATGAGCATAATAAAAATATTCCCGTTAAAAATCATATTACAATTCGTATTGGGATACATTTGGGTGATGTTGTGCCCAAAGGTGATAATGTACTTGGCGACGGTGTTAATATTGCTGCACGTATAGAACCGCTGGCACAATCGGGCGGAATTTGTATTACGCAGGATGTTGCCCGGCAGGTTCAAAATAAAATTGAGTTTCCCCTACAAAGAATAGAGACAAAATATTTAAAAAATATAAAAATTCCGGTTGAAGTTTATGCTATTGTTACCCTGGCTTGAAAAAATTCCGGATTTACATTCTTCCAGGAAACATAAAAAATTGCTTTTATACCCGGCTGTGGTAGTTTTAATTATTGTGCTGATTCTAATTGGATCTAAAATTGGAAAAAAAGAATTACCCATTGAATCGGAACAAATAAATAATTCTGAATGGCAAAACTCTATTGCTGTATTACCATTTTTAGATCTAAGCCCTGAGAAAGATCAGGAATATTTTTGTGATGGTATGACTGAACAGATCCTAACCAATCTGGCCCGGTTAAATAAATTAAAAGTAATTGCCAGGACTTCAGTGATGAAGTTTAAGGATACACAGAAAACAATACCCGAAATAGGAAAGGAACTAAATGTGCAAAACATCCTGGAAGGTAGTATTCGGAAATTTGGGAACCGGCTGAGAGTGACAGTACAATTAGTTAAAGCTGAGGATGGGTCACATATATGGGCCGAAGATTATGATGGTGAATATACTGATCTTTTTACAATTCAGGATGAAATATCAAAGGCTATTGCAGATACATTATTTGAAAAACTATCAGCAAATGAAGTTGATGTGATTAAATCGAATCAGGTTGTCAATCTTCAGGCTTACGAATATTATTTAAAAGGTGAATATCTGCACAGAAATAAATTCTGGTCTTCATCAAGTTTTGAAGATTTTAAGGATTCGGAACAAATGTTTCTGAAAGCTATTGAGCTCGATTCATTATATGCTCCATCGTATGCCGGATTGGTTGATTTGTATAATACCTATTGGAATACTCAGGTTTTAGATGAGGAAGAACGACAAAAGTATTTAAACCTACAGGAGAAGTATATCAGTATTGCTTACAATTTAGATCCTGAGTCTGCTGATGTTAACAGGGTTATAGGTTGGGTTTATAGCGCAAGAAACGAAATTGATAAAAAAATTGAATACATTAAAAAAGCGGTTATTTTGGATGGCAATGACCCGGAAAATATCAGGGCTCTGGGAATATTTTATGATAACATCGGGCTTAAAAATCTTGCTGCAAAGTTTTACGACCGATGTTTAAAATTGGATCCATATGATGCAAAGTATTACTATTATCTTGCAAATATTTATTTTCATTTGGGGCAGTTTCAAAAAGCAAAATCTGAATTTCAAAAGGCTTTAGTACTGGAACCCAATGATGCCAGGTTTCTCTTGCGTTATACTCTACTTTTATTTCATATGAAAGAATTCAAAGAAATGGAAGTTTTGTGTTCGAAGTACAACCAACTTTATCCAAATACTGCCGATAACAGATTTCTTAATGCAGTGCTTTTTGTAAAAAATGGTGAAAAAGAAAAAGCTCTTAATGTGGATATGCATTCTGAAAATAAGATGTTAATATATCTGTATCTTAAAATGAGTGAAGAGGCACTACAATCTATGGAAAACTATTCTGAGCGGACTAAGGAGTCAGAAAGATCGAACTATATTGATTTAAAAAATAACCCGGTATTTGAATTTCTCCGTTCCGATTCGCGCTTCCAGGAAATGTTAGCAAAACATAAAATATTGTATGACGAAAATTTACTGAAGTATGGGGATATAGATATTTAGAACCGTTTATGTCAAGGTTGATACCTTGGAATTTCCATTTTTGGTTTTATTATCCTTTTTCGAAGGTGTTCTTTCATATGTTTATAGTTGTATATTTTTTAAGGTAACCCATGGAACCTGCCTACCGTCAGGCAGGCTCGCTAAATAATCATTTTCTTGTGTAAGAACTTTTTCTAATGCTCGTTTCATCTTATAATCTTTGGGTTAAATTATATGGTTTTTGTCACTCAATAAAGGAATAAGATATGGTTTAGGACAATTAGTGACACCTCGAACCACAAAACCTAACCATAACTCATGAAAAAGCCCCTCCGTCATCTGACGGAAAGGCTTTTAAAATTAAATTTTAAATTTCGTGCTTATTTTTCTAATTATGTTATGGTAATTTGAAATTTAGCACCACAGTTCCTACTGACTCATTATCTACAATCATTACACAATCTTCAAAAGTTGGGTAACCGAGCCAATACTGGTCAAATCTAACATCAACTTTTAACTTCATACTGCCTTTCTTTTTAGCTTCCACAACATCACCCATTTCAAATGTTATCTTTAATTGTGCATTTCCACTCGGAGTGATATGTCCAACAGCTTCAATACAAAGACCTTCATATTCTACACCATCAACACAAACATAGATTCTATGTGGATTGCCATGATTCCAAATAGACGTCTGAGCATTCACAACATTAGGTGCTACAAAAATAAATAATAAAACAGTAAGGAATAAAAATTTCGTGACTAATCAGTGTATTGTAAATTTGCAATAATTTTCAGGGAATTCAATATATTTTGATTGTTTTTAATTACGGTATCAGTAACTGAACGCAGGACTGCAAAGTTGTATCC
>JABMQB010000393.1 GCA_013203525.1 Mariniphaga sp. | reverse complement strand
GCCATTGGGTGAGCCAGGTAAACAAAAAATGGATTGTCCTTATTTTTTTTGATAAAGCGGATAGCTCTTTCTGTAAATTGCGTTGTAAACAACGATTGGTCGGGATTTGTCTCAATTACATCGTCACCTTCAATTAATGGCAATGGCGGATAATAATTTTTATTTGTTGGATGGTTTGGCCACATATCGTTTGAATACGGTATTCCAAAATATTCATCGAAACCGTGCTGTAGTGGCAGGAATTGTTTATGATGCCCCAAATGCCATTTGCCAAATGCGGCAGTGGCATATCCTTTCTTTTTCAGAATTTCAGCTATAGTTTCTTCCTCATTATTAATACCACGATTTGCTGTATGATCAAGTGCTCCGCTAAAACCAATTCGGTTTGGATAACAACCGGTTAACAATCCGGCTCTTGATGCACTACATACAGCCTGAGGTGCATAATAATGCGAAAAGAACATTCCCTTTGAAGCCATTTTGTCAATATTTGGCGTAGTATAACCAACTGCACCGGTGAGAGAAACATCGCCATATCCAACATCATCGAGGTAAATTATAATGAAATTTACAGGCTTTTCTGCACTTTTTGTTTTTACTCCAAAAAATACAAATACAAAAATTAATACAAATATGAAATTGATTTTCATTGCTTAAACATTTTACATTTGATCAGGTTTTAAAATATTAAAAAGCCTTATAACAAGTTTTAATCCATGCGAAAAATCATAACCAGCACTTATATTATTAATTATTTTATTGTGCCTTAAAGTTATTGCATCGGCTAAAGAAAATTGTATTTACCAACTTTGATAATACATCCTTCACTTTAACTGTACAGTAATTCACAATAATTTTATCGAAAAGGATGTTTCATCATTTCTCCGGGTTGCCTGAACACCCAGGGATGGAATTTTTCAAGCATAGTTTCCCATTCTTCCAATGTTCGTGTTGGGTAATCAGCACGCCAGCCACCCATTCTGAATTCTTCCGCAACACCTTTATCGATAATTACATTTTCACGCCAATTCATTAATTCTTTAAGCAGTTCATCCTTAACTTTTATGTAATCCGGATTATCAGCCAGGTTATTAAGTTCCCATGGATCATTTTTTAAATCGTATAATTCAAATTTGGGTTTTGTTTCAGCCATAAATTTTGACTGATCCTTATTCAACTCACACTTGAGGTTCATAACATTCAGTAATGCCAAAACAGGATAGTTATTCTCTTTGTATTTATTAAACTGGCACCAGGCGCGTTCTGGCATCAGATTATGAATTAACTTAAAATCAACTGAACGGATAGCCCGCATTGCATCAAAAGTACTGTCCATTTTATCACGAGCTGCAAAAATATATTTCCTTTTCAGAATCTCTTCTTCAAAAAGATTTAAACCATGCAATTCATATCCGGGATCAATTCCTGCTGCATCAAGAATCGTTTTAGTTATATCGATAGTGTTCACCAAATAACTTTGTACTTGCCCGGCATTAACTTTCCCTGGCCAGCGAACAAGAATAGGTACTTGTATTCCTCCATCATAAAGAAATTGCTTTCCCCGGGGCATACACCTCCCATTGTCACCAATAATAACAACAAGTGTATTATCTGTTAATCCTTCCTTTTCCAATCGGTTGAGAATCTCACCCACTTGCCTATCAACATTTTGCATGGCTTCAAGTCCATTTGCCCAATCACGTTTTGCAATATCGGTCTGTGGATAATAAGGCGGTAATTCTATTTTATTCAGATCAATGGGATTAATTGAATCCCTGTGCCAAATACGATGTGTCCCCGGAAATGTTATTTGGGCATAAAATGGTTGGTCTTGTTTTCTTTCATTCCAATCTTTCCCTTGATATATTGGACGATCAGTAATAAAATTAAGGTCTGTTTTCCTACTTTCCATAAAACAGGTAAAGTAACCAGCATCTTCAAGTAAATGAGTTATGGGTTTAATTCCATATGGAAGTACTTTTTTTTCGAATCCGGGTCCAGAGGTACGATGCTGTTCTGCCCCTATATAATTCTGGTAAAAACCAGTTATCATAGCCGATCGGCTTGGGGAACAAACAGGTGCTGTGCAAAATGAGTTAGTAAATCTTATTCCCTGTTCTGCAAATTTATCGATATGAGGTGTATGAATTCCTTTTTCACCATAACAGGAGAGTTGATACCCCCAATCTTCAAGCATAATCCAAACGATATTTGGTTTTTGCCGAACAACTTCTTTAGTAGAACAACTCACAAAAAATAATAAAAGGAGTATGAAAAAAAATTTCATTGTGAATTTTAATTCGTTATCACTGATTGTTGTTTGCGGCAAACCACAGCACCGTAGTATGCAATTACTACAAAGGCAAATGCAGGAACCCAATAAGCAAGTTTGATACTGCCAGCCTGGTCGGACACTATACCTTGAATTTGAGTAAGTACAGCGGCTCCGGCGATAGCCATAACCATTCCGGCACCACCGATTTTAGTATCATCTTTTAATCCTTTAATTCCAAGCCCATATATTGTAGGGAACATTAATGACATACAGGCTGAAATTCCAACCAAAGCATAAACGCCCGTAAATCCATCGGCATAAATTGTAAGAAAACAAAGGGCAATAGCAATTAATGAAAGTGCAGCAAGTAAAATCCTTGGTTTTATAAATTTCATTAAGCCTGTACAAACAAAACGGCCTACTACAAAAAGAACAAGTGACATAATATAATAAGTTGCACCTGCCTGTTCTGCTGTTCGGGGCAACAATGAATCGAGCCCTATTTTATCAATAAAATTGTAGAAACCTGCTGCAATGGGTTCTATATTTCTTAATTCAGCAATAATTGCATCAATTGTTGGATTTGGGCCAAGTCCACTAACAATAGCATCAAAATTTAGTTGTTGCATTACATAGCGTATTGTAAAAGACCAAACAGCTATTTGAGCTCCAACATAAAAGAATTGAGCAATTACACCCCAAACATAATTTTTGTTTTTAATCAACCGTCGAAAGGTACCTGCAAAATCAAGCCTTTTATCATCTTCTTTAAGATTTGGCATTCTTGTAAACCAAATCATTGCTAAAATAATTACCATTACCAAACCTACAGCTATATAGGTTGTTGTAACTGCATTCAATTCTGTACTTTGAATTTTCACCAATTCATCAGCAGCAATGCGAGCGCGTTCAGTTGCACCCATAGTATTTAACTGTGACAATACAAATACCTGGCTGATAATCACACCGGTAATAGATCCAAATGGATTAAACGATTGGGCAAAATTAAGCCTTTGGGTTGAAGTTGATTCCGGGCCAATTGCGCAAACATAAGAGTTGGTAGATGTTTCCAAAATTGATAAGCCAGCAAATAAAACAATTATTGCAAAGAGGAACATAAAAAATCCAATCCCAATACTTCCTTGGGAAATTAACATAGCCGGATAAAAAAGAAATGCGCCAGATGCGTAAAGTCCTAAACCAAGCATTACACCTGATTTATAAGTAAACTTTTTAATAAACAGTGCACCTGGAATGGCAAAACATCCATAACCTAAAAGATAACAGGCCACCTGAATCCATGCTGTTTTTGTATCAGACAAACTCATTATCCTTTTAAATGCAGCTAACATTGTGTCAGTAAGATTATTGGGAACTGCCCATGCAAAAAACAAAGATGTAAGAAGGATAAATGGCCAGACTATGCCTTTCGGAATAATACGTTCTTTTTCCATAGAAATTAGTTAGTAGTAATTCTTATCAGTTTATTAGGTGTTTAAAATATGTTTTTTATTTCATTTACAGAAAGGTTAAACAATTTTTCTGTTATAATATTTAATTGATTTTCATCACCTGAAATATGAAAAATACGCTGGGTATGTTTAATCTCCTGCCCCGCTTTTAACATTGCTGCTGGCGATGAACTTTCAATTTCGTAGAATGGTCCTAATACGGTTCCGTCATCACCCGGGCCATCATTGTAGGAATTAACTACATCTCCACTTAAAGGATCGTCTTGATTACCCCATACTGAATTAACATATTTTGAAAGTTCATCGGGTTGAGAATACCACAATATAGTTAATACCTGGCCTTTTGCATCATAACTCCCACAATATGGAAGTGCCCTTTGAGGAGGAATGCCTATTTTACTTCTTAATTTACCATCGGTTTTAAAGAAAACGATACCATCTTTTGCTATTAACCTATCGGAAGGTACTTTCCCGAAATAATCATCTGTAACAATTTTTCCAAGTTCCTTTTCTTCACCTTTCTTAAAAGGTATAAAAACAATGCCATCTTCTGAAGGATTAAACATACACAGCATCCAAATTGACAACAAACCATCCTTTTCATTCCAGTCTATCAATCCTGTATTCTTCAGAATGTTTTCTGATTGATATGCAACAAATTCCAGTGAAGGATCAATGTTCATGTGAAATTCATTTTCTATTTCAATCTGCGATAGTATTTTCACATTTCTGTTGATACCAATATTTAAATTAATTCCGGATGCATTAACCAACAAAAATTCTTTTTCAAACTTTGCATATTCATCAGTTTTTTCAACCAAATCGAATGGAACAGTATCTATTTCTTTTGGAACCACCCAGTTTGCAAAAATTTGTTCATCTCCCTTTTTGAAATAAACTGAAAACTGTCCTCCCTCGGGCCCTAACCAAAGCCTTTCTTCTCCGCCAATGGGATTAAATTGCTCATTAAATTCACCTGAATCAAATAATCCATGATTTATCCAACCATAACTTGCCCCTATGTTTCCATTTGAAGATGTGGTCATTACCCTACCCTGATATTCACCTGAGATAAGTACTCTGCCATTCCCATTTACTAATTCAATGGGCTCAATATACTTTTGAAGAAATTGCAGGTCGTAACCATAACTTCCTTTTATGAAATCATTCATTTTTTCTGAATTACTATTTTCCCTTTTCTGGTTTGAACATGCAAAAAAAATAAGAATCGATATTATGACTGTGACTTTTTTCATTTTAATAAAAAACAAAATTCAACTGTTGATTTTTACTATTTATATAAGGGGCCAAAATTTTCACAAGCCCGGTAATCAGCACTTTCCTGATTTTCGCCAAAAGCATTCCAGGCACTTGGCCTGAAAATTTTTCCTTCATCAACATTATGCATACAAACAGGTATTCGCAACATTGAAGCTACAGTAATAAGATCAGCACCGATATGCCCGTAACTAATGGCTCCATGATTGGCACCCCAGTTAGCCATAACACTATAAACATCCTTAAAAGCTCCTGATCCGGTTAGTTTTGGAGCAAACCATGTTGTTGGCCAGGTTGGATTTGTCCTTCTATCAAGAACATCATGAACTTCATCTTCTAATTCAACGGTATATCCTTCAGCAATTTGAAGCACAGGTCCCAAGCCTTTTACAAGGTTAATCCTCGACATAGTTACTGGCATTTCACCGGCAGTTTTAAACTGGCTTGAATAACCTCCTCCTCTAAAGTATTCCCTTTCGGCCGGGCAGAAACGTGTATTCTCAAGGCATTTTTGAACTTCATTATCTGTTATTTCCCAAAATGGTTTCATCACCGGATTTCCTTGTGCATCACGTTGTTGTGCTGTTGCATCTAAAGTAGTTGGCCCTGAATTTATTAAATGAATAATGCCATCTTTAGCCAGGCCTGTTAATTCTTTGCCTGTTACCCGTTTTACAGCTTCAGGGCTCCAATAAGTTCGCACATCAGAAAAAATTTGTGCTGTATTTGTCAACAAATGCCCAAATAGCATTGGAACTGCATTTAAACTGTCATTTTCAGTAGCAAAAACAAAGGCTTCACGAATTCCATTCCAATCAAATGAAGTATTTAATATCGCCTCTGAAAAATCCCCGTTCGGATAATAATCTGTCCATTGCCGCTGCCCCTGGAAACCGCCTGCAATTGCATTCCTTCCCAAAGATTCTTCTCCATAACCTGCATCTTTTAATTTTGGATTTCCAATCATCAGGTCTCGAAAAATCAGAGTCATTTTTACAACAACTTCCCACTCCCAATCTTTTCTGGTGCGATCAACTTGTTTTTCAGGATTATTATAATCATCGCCTTCAATACAATTTTCTTTTGTCCACGATAAAGCTCTTGCATATTCTTCTTTGTCAAAAATTCCCTGGTCAATCCGGCGGATTACTTCAGTCATATCTACAAATTCGGTTCGCATTCCCAGATAATTCTGAAAGAAATCAGGATTAACCATCGATCCGGCAATCCCCATTGATGTATACCCAAGAGATAAATATGTTTTACCTTTCATTTGTGCAACAGTTATAGCTGCTTTACAAAATCGAAGGACATTTTCCATAACGTCATTAGGGATCGATGTATCTCCTGCATCTTGTACATCCTTTCCGTAAATCCCAAATGCAGGTATGCCCTTTTGTGAATAACCTGCCAATGCGGCAGCCAGGTAAACTGCCCCAGGACGTTCAGTTCCATTGAATCCCCACACAGCTTTTGGAATTGTTGGATTTGAATCCATTACCTCTGTTCCATAGCACCAGGCAGGAGTAACGGTTAATGAAACACCAACACCTTCACGTTCAAACTTATCAGCACATGTAGCTGCCTCGGCCACACCACCAATTGTTGTATCGGAAATTACACATTCAACTTTTTCACCTCCCGGAAACCGCAAATTCTCTTCAATAAGTTTTGCAGCTGCTTTTGCCATATTCATTGTCTGAATTTCCAGCGATTCGCGCACTCCCTCTTCCCTTCCATCGATAACAGGTCGTATTCCTATTTTAGGCAACCTGCCTATTAACCTATATGCCATAATTATCTGTTATTTGATTTTTTAGCAAATTTAAAACTTATATAAAATGTAATGTCCTGTACCATGCTGCAATTTAAATTTATTTACAGGATGTAACCATGTTCGTAAACATAATTCATTATTTTTATGACGAAAAATCTTGTACTATGCAAAAAATCAAACTTCACTGGCAAATACTAATTGCTCTGATTCTCGCTGTATTATTTGGTTATTTTATTCCTTCCGGGGTAAAATATATTTCATGGATGGGAGATATTTTCCTCCGGGCTTTAAAAATGGTAATTATTCCTTTAATTTTTAGTTCAATAATTAGTGGTGTAACCAGCATGGGCAGTGGTAAAAACCTGGGGAGGCTTGGATTAAAAACTATAATTTATTATATCACTACCAGTACGTTGGCAATTGTTACAGGACTATTTTTAGTAAACTTAATAAAACCAGGAATTGGTGTCGACCTGGGATTAAGTTCTTCCGTTGAAGGCCTTGCAGAAAATGCCGGTTCAATTAAAGACATTTTATATCGATTAGTTCCTGATAATGTTGTTAATGCAATGGCGCAGGGAACCATTCTTTCAGTAATATTTTTTGCTGTAGTATTTGGTTTTTTTATCACCCAGGTAGAAGGAAAATACAAAGAATCACTTACTACTTTTTTTGACGCCATTTTTGAAGTAATGATGAAAATAACACTCTTCATCATAAAATTTACTCCATTGGGTATTTTCGGAATCGTTGCAAAAGAAGTTGCCAGGAATGCCGATCAACTTGGTAATATTGCGGGAAGCCTGGCTATTTATATGTTAACTGTATTTATTGGTCTGATGATACATGCATTTATTTCGCTTCCTTTGATTACAAGGTTTGTAGGCAAGGCCAAACCTTTTATACATTTTCGAAATATGGCTACACCCTTACTCACAGCTTTTTCAACATCTTCTTCAAGCGCCACACTACCTTTAACTATGGAAGCTCTTGAAAATAAAAGCGGAGTTTCAAATAAAATAACAAGTTTTACTTTACCATTAGGTGCAACTATAAATATGGATGGAACAGCACTTTATGAATGCGTTGCAGCCATGTTTATTGCCCAGGCATATGGTGTTGAAT
>JABMQB010000392.1 GCA_013203525.1 Mariniphaga sp. | reverse complement strand
TTCTTTTCATAACTTTTTTGTTTAAACGTAAAATAATTGTCATATTTGTTAACCTATCAGAAACTCTAAAAACTAAAATTATGAAATTGAAACTTTTACTTTTTTTACTTTTTGTTTCATGTAGTGTTTTAAGCCTTAAAGCACAATATGATTATGTGTACAATGAGGATACTATTCGGCATTTGGTTATTTCCGAGGTGAATATTACCGACCTGCATTATTCTTATGCAGAAATTAGTAATGTAAGCCCAACAGAAGCTGTTAATCTTGCAACTTTTGAGTTCGGAAACCTGACATCCTGGACCTTGCCCTGGCCTATACCAGGAGGAGCAGAAAATTTAGACCACAGTGTTCCGGAATACTTAAGGCTCAAACTGCCCAATAAAATTTTGTGGCCGGGAGAATCTTTTGTCCTTGCAACAGTATCTAATGTTGCAGAAAACATGCAGCATATTGACCCTGAAAGATGGGAAGGCAGGACTCAAACTATGGATGACATGTTTGAACTTGCTGATTTGCAGCTCCATATCGCAAAAACTGAATGGGGTAATTATTTAGATGTAAGATTGCCTGATGGATCACCTATGGATAGTGTGTCGCCTTACGGTAATTCTGCTCTGGAATCATGGGGCGGAAGAAATGTATTTTTTCTTCGCCAACATATCAGTGAAATAGACTCAGTTGTTGTTGACCAGGTAAACGGTGATTTCTCAAGAGATGGGTATCCACCTACAGGACGAAGGGATGTTGCTGGTGTTGAAGGTGCAACTGCTACCCATATTTTAATCAGGAAATATAGTATTAAACAAGGTGATTTATTCGGAGATGACTGGGCATTAATGCAAGGTACTGATATTGAAGACTCTGAGTGGTTGCCAATTCTTGAACCAAGAAACGGTTTTGGAACGCAAGGTACTGCAGTTAAACAATTCTGGACTGTTGGAAACCACGGTAATTACACTTTAAATCCTGCATCATTTGTATCTGATGTAATTGATGTAAACTTCACTGACACTGTTATGACAGTTCCATGGGGAACCAGGAACGATTATCATCTTATGGAAGAGTTTGAGGAAGCTGATGGTATTGCCTGGAGATATAATTTTTCTTCTAACAGGGAAGACTCGGCGTTTACATCGGCTCGTACAGGAGATGAAATGATTATTTATGCTGCTGGTAATACCCTTGAAATTTGGGCATTTGATATTGTAGAGGCTGAGCCAACTGACGATGCTAATATTGTAGTTCCTAAAAACAGGTTAGAATATAATGTTAATTCAAGCAGGTTTAATGAGTATCGCGGAGCCCCACATCAAGTTACTATTGGAGCATTTTCTATGGATACAATATTTGATGTTAATTTTGCAACTCGTGCTGATAGTCTTATGAAGTATTTGGAAAAAGCTCCGGAAGCAAGTTGGGAAATTGTTGCTGTTGATGGTTCTGACAGGCCTGATTTAATGAATGGCGATATACTTAAAGTTACTGCCAAAGATGGTTCTGTAAAAATGTATTATGTGAAAGTGGATGAATTCTTACCAAGCCATAATGCTGATTTAGCATCTATAACCTGGCCTGATATTCCTGAATTCTACAGAGGAATATTTGGTTGGACAGGAGATACTATTCCTAATTTCGCACCTGCGGTATATAGTTATGCTGTGCAAGTTCCGTCCGACGTTATTGGTATTCCAGCAATTATTGCTAAAACGGAAGACTTAAATGCTAAAGTAACTGTGCAAAGGGCAACTAATCTTGGTGGTACTGTTGCTGACAGGACCATAACATTTACTTCAGCTGCAGAGGACGATACTACATTATTAACATACTCTGTTATATTGAGTAAAGAAAAAGCGCCAACTGATATACAACCATTCAATGCTGAGCCATTCTTTGCACAACGTGCTCAGCGTGCATATTGGGGCGCATCAGGCTGGGAAATTTGCAATCCGGGTAACCAACCCATCGACATGAGTAATTATATGATTGTAAGAGGATATGACGAAGGAACACCTGCAGTGGGAATCTCAAACGGTACAACTCCTGAAGATTGGGGAGCAAGGTATGATAAATATATACCTGGCCGTGTTTGGGAAAATGAAGCAAACTGGCAAGTGCAACCGGCTTTAGCTGTTCAGGATCTTGCAGTAAATCCGATTGTGATGGGAGGCGACGTATTTGTTGCAATCAGTGGTGGTGCTTCTTACCAATCTGTTATAAACTTCAGCTATGATATTGACTTCAGAAACAATCCATGGGGTGATACATTAATGGGTGGAAACCCTGTTTATGGATGGCATAATAATACTTATTATTTATTTAAAATTGTTAATGATTCAGTTAGTGGCGGATTAAAAGGTGTTGGCGATCCTAATGACTTTGAATTGATCGACGTATTTGGATCTGGTGATGGAACCAATTGGGTTATTGCCGGACACAATGTTGACCAGGTTGAACGCCACATTAGAAAACCACATGTTTGGCACGGAAATACTGAATATGCTGCGTCATTTGGAACTGATGACACTGATAGTGAATGGACATGGGAAAACAGGTCATCATTCGGAGCTTTAGGATATGGCTGGGATACCGATGTAAAAATGCCTTTCGCAGGCCTTGGATTACACGCATTCGATGAAGTTACTCTTTACAGGTCATTTGTTACTTCTTCAGCATACAAAGTAAGCCCTGGCTATTCAATGACAGAAGAAATCAAAGGTGTAGTTACAGGTACAACTGTTGACGAATTCCTTGCATTAATCAATAAAGAAAATGAGGGTCAAACCCTTACTGTTACAAGCGGAACAACTGTATTGAGTGGTTCTGATGTAATTACTTCCGGTTCTGTTCTTGAAGTAGTTTCAGCCGATGCATCTAATACTTCTGCTTACTCGCTTGATGTTTCTGATGGAGGATTAAGCAATAATGCTTTATTAACTTCAACTGAATACACTATTGCAGTTGATGGTGCAACAGGTACAGTTTCAGTTCCTGCCGGTATTAATTTAGCTGATGCTAAAGCGAATGTAGTTGTTCCTGAAGGAGCCAACATGGACATTGTTGATGCAGATGATAAATATGTCTCTCTGAAAGCCCTTACTTTTGATTCAACTTATACAGATGTAACGGTTAATGATCAGACTTTCTTTGAAGTTGTAGCGGAAGATGGTAAAACAAAAATACTATACCAAATTCTACCTGCTTCAGCAGCCAGTGATGCATTTGTAACTTCAAATGTATATATGGTAGACCAGGATGCTGCTAATATAATGTATGTGCCAAGAGGAACTGCTGTTTCAGCATTATTGGCCAACCTTATTCCAGCTACAGGTGCAACTGTTGAAATTGTTGATAAATTAGGTAATGTAAGAACTTTGGATAATATCTATCAGGATGACAAAGTAGTTGTTACTGCCGCCGATGGTGTAACTGTTAAGGTTTACTACCTTTCTATGCTGTTGACAATGGAAGGACCTGGAGAATTGGAAGGTGAAGAAACTGATTATCTCGCTTTTGTATTATCTGATGTTTATATGGTTGATCAAATTGAATTAATGATTGAAGGTGGATTAACAGGTGATCAAGACAGATTAGCATTCTTAGCTAATCTTATCCCTTCAATGGGTGCTTCAGTTACTATTCTTACTGCTGATGGTATTGAAAGTACATCTGATGACCTTAATGGAGGTGATATGGTTCAGGTTACTGCTTTAGATGGTGAGACTGTTGTTCTTTACGCAATTGATTTTATTGAATCGATTAATGAATTGTCAAATGACATTCAGTTATATCCTAACCCAACAACTGGTACAGTTAATATAAGTGGAATTGAAAGTGGAAACAGAATCCGTGTATTTAATGCAATGGGAGCTAGTATCCAGGACTTTGTTGTAAACACAACTATAGCTACATTCTCACTTGATAACGAACCAGCTGGTATGTATTTAATTATGGTAGATAATTCTGATCAGGTAATCGGAAGATTTAAAGTTATCAGAAAATAAAATACTTATAAGTTCTAATTTAAAATAAGAGCCTGTAAAACAGGCTCTTATTTTTTATAACAAATTATAAAGCAGGATGAAAATTCATGAAACTGAATTTTATAAATTTAATTGGCCCGGTCTACTTAAATTATATACTGTTCTAATTATTATATTTTTTTATTCTAATATATTTGGGCAACAAAATGAAAAACTGAATATACTTTTTATTGCAGTTGATGACCTGAAAACAAATATTGGTTGTTATGGTGATTCATTAGCTGTTACTCCAAACATTGATGCACTTGCAGAAAAAGGAATTGTATTTTCCCATGCCTATTGCCAGCAGGCAGTTTGTGCCCCTTCCAGGGCAAGTTTGTTAACAGGGCAATTTCCTGATCAAACCAAAGTGTGGGATCTTCAAACACAAATTCGTGATATAAATCCGGATATTGTTACGCTTCCCCAATACTTTTGGCAAAATGAGTATCAAACGGCCGGCGTAGGAAAAATTTTTGATTACCGAAGTGTAGAGAATAATGATAATTTATCCTGGTCTATGCCTTACGGTAATCCATATTCAAATTCCCTTTATGATCCAGATACCGGAAAACCGTCTTATTGGTATGCCTCCAAAAATGCAAAAGATACTATTGCACTTTTAAAAGCTGAAGCAAGTCAATTGGGAGTTGATACTGATTCATACGTTTTTGAAAGGTTTAAACCTTCAAATGAATGCACTGATGTGCCATATGATGCATATGTTGATGGTGCAATTACTAAAGTGGGAATGCAACTATTGGAACAAGCTTCCGGCGATAAACCTTTTTTTATTGCAGTAGGTTTTCAGCGTCCACATCTACCATTTAATGCACCAAAATCATTTTGGGATTTATATAGCCGTGATAATTTTCAGCTGGCTAAATTTAGAAACAAGGCCCAAAACAGCACCGACCTGGCGTATCATAACTGGAATGAACTCCGTGATTATACTGATATCCCAGAGTCTGGTAACCTTTCAGGTGAGAAACAACTGGAACTTATTCATGGCTATTATGCTGCAACAAGCTATATTGATTTTCTTATCGGAAAATTAACAGATAAATTGGAAGAACTTGGATTAGCTGATAATACAGCAATTGTTTTATGGGGCGACCATGGATGGCATTTAGGCGACCATAATTTATGGTGTAAACATTCAAATTTTGAAGAAGCAACACACGCTCCCTTAATAATCCATTATCCAGGTCAGCCAAACCCTGGTTCAGTAAGCCAATCACCAGTTGAATTTACAGATATCGCTCCTACCCTTTGTGAAATCTCAGGAATTAAGATTCCTGTTTTCTTTGAAGGAGAATGTTTAATTCCAATTATTCAAAATCCAGAATTCTCTATCAGAACCGGTGCTTTAAGTCAGTATCCAAGAAATAACTACATGGGATATTCCCTCAGAACGAATAGATACCGATACACAAAATGGATAAATAAAAACGATCGAAGTTATTACACTTCGGAATTATATGACTACTTAAATGATCCTCTCGAAACAATTAACCAGGCTTTTAATCCTGATTATGCTTCTGTTAAGGACAGCCTTGATATTATTACTTCAGAAAGAATAATGATACCCTCTACTCAAACCAAAATAAAATTCCATATTAAAGGGGAAAATACTTCCGGAGAAAATCAAAACATAAATAAATGTGAAATTATATTTGATGAATACAAACAAATTACCGACTTGAATGGGAGTACTTTGTTTACCCATGTCGAAGGGCAGTACAATTATCAAATTAATGCCAAAGGATATAAACCTGTTTCGGGAGAACTGCTTATTATAAAAGATACAACTGTTACTATCACCCTCGAAAGAGAAAGTTATAACGTTAAGTTCCAAATTAAAGGAAGCTGGAATAATTTGCCCATTGATAATTCAACAGTTAATTTTAACAATCAGAATAAACAATGCGACTCAATAGGTTTTGTTACATTCGAAAACATTTTTTATAATGTTTTTTCACTGGAAGTTAATACAGCAGATGGCTGGTTACAAAACTTCGATAACATAGAAATATATTCGGATACTACAATAGTACTTTATATTGACCGGCCTTCATTTAATATTTTAATTAATGTTATCGATATTTTTACAGAAGCAAATATTTATAATACATCAATCTCATTAAATAATGTTGCTTTTATAACCGACACCAAGGGTTTAGCTTCATTTAATGAAATAGAGGGTGAATACGAATTAAAAATTGAAAATGAAACCTATCAGGATTTAACTGATACCATAACAATTATTTCAGATACAACTCTAATTTATAAACTTGCACCATCCCACTCGAAGGTTAAATTTAAATTACTTGATAATAATACACCTATAAATAACGCAATTATTCGACTTGCAAGTGATTCCTTACTAACAAGTTCTTTGGGAATAGCAACTTTTAGAAATATACCAACACAAACCAATTATCATTTTGAAATTGAAAAAGAAAAGTATTTTACTATTTCAAACAATTTCTATTTGAGAAAAGATACAACAATAACTATCCAGATGGAAAGAAATATTACGGGAATTGATGATTTAAAAACAATTGATTTTAAAATATGGCCAAATCCTGTAAAGGATTTTGTAAATATTCAATCTAAACAAGTTATAGATGAGTATAGGTTTAAAATTTTAAATAATTTTGGCCTAATTATATATGAAAAAATATTAAAAGGATGCAATAATCGAATCAATATTGAAAATCTAAAAAAAGGAAGCTATATTATTCAATTACAGTCTGAAGATTTTATAATTTCAGATATTATTATAAAAAACTAAACCAAGATAAGCCTGATTATGAAATTTAAAAAAAACCATTTTTTACTTTTTGCCATATTTATTATTGGAGTTCAACAAGTATTGATTGCTCAGATTACTCCCTGGGAGGCTGTAGCTCAAATGCAAAAAGGTATAAACCTGGGAAATACATTTGAACCTCCTACCGAAGCCGGATGGAATAATCCCAAAGCACAGGAGTATTATTTTGATTTATACAAAGATGCAGGTTTTGATGTAGTTAGGATTCCGGTTAGATGGGATAATTATACTTCAAAAACATTTCCTTATAGAGTAAGCGTTGAATACTTAAACAGAATTGCAGAAGTTGTTGACTGGGGTTTATCACGTGGTTTGTATATAATCATCAACTCGCATCACGATAACTGGATAAAAGATAATTATGAAATTGCATCTAACCGGGCACGTTTTGATAGTATATGGAGCCAGATTTCAGTGCGATTTAAAGGTAGATCAGAAAAACTGTTTTTTGAGGTTTTAAATGAACCACACGGTTTGTCAAAATCTCAAAATGATGATATGCACCAACGTATCATTTCCATTATAAGAAAAACAAATCCTACCCGAATTGTCATTTTTCAAGGACACAACTGGGGAGGTTCCGATGAATTACTACAGGCTGCTATACCCAATGACGATTATGTGATGGGATCGTTCCACTCATACGATCCATACGAGTTTGGGCTTCTGGGAGAAGGTCTCTGGGGATCTGAATCAAACATAAATAATTTAAGAAATAAATTTATTGGAATAAAAGAATGGTCTGACGAAAATAATATCCCCGTTTTCCTTGGTGAATTTGGTTCGTTACGAAGTTGCGATTATAATTCCAGGATGAAACATTATAAGTACTATGTCCAATTTTCACACGAATACGGATTTTCCAGCTGTGCCTGGGACGATGGTGGAGATTTCAGAATTATGGAACGAAGTTCAAAAATATGGCATGAGGTAAAGGATATTCTCATTTATTGTGCTCCCGAGTCGCCCGATAATATTAAACTGGAGGTGTTTCAGGACTCTGTAATAAAAATTGACTGGAAAAATATCATTTCACGAAATGATAGCATTGTTATTGAAAGAAGGAAATCAACAAATTCAAATTATAGTAAAATTGCCACTCTTAATAATAATGCAACCACATATTTCGATATAAAACCCGATTCGGGACTAACCTATCATTACCGGATTCTGGCTCATTTTAGCGATAGTACTGATATTTATTCATACCCACAAAGAATTTATTTCCCTCGCTGGGTAGTAGCTGAGCAGGAAGTATTTCTGGCTGAACCGGCAATTATCCCGGGAACAATCGAAGCTGAAAACTTTGATAAAGGAGGTGAAGGAGTTGCATACCACGATAGCGATAAAAATAATAGCGGTGGGGCATATCGAACCGATGAAGATGTGGATATATTTGAATACGAAGGGAAATATTTTGTTTTTAATGTAGCTCCTGAAGAATATTACGAATATACAGTTAATGTTTCACAGGAAAGAACTTACGATATTGATATAAATATAGCAACAACTCTCCCTGGAGGGAAGTTCTTACTAAAAATAGGAGAAGTTGAATCTGATACAATCGAAACAGTATCGTCAGAAAGCTGGGTAAATCCAATTAAAGTTTCAACCCGGATGAAATTAAATTCAGGCGAACAGGTAATGAGGCTTTCAATACTAAATACTCCCCTATTTAATATCGACAATATGGTATTTAATGTGGACACAAAGTCAAACCTAAATCTTATTCTGGAAAATACAATAACAGTGTTATATCCTGATAGGCAAAATGAATTTATTGTTCGTTATAGTGATAGAAATATCAGGAATTTTAATCTTTACAATATTTCAGGTATACTAATTCAATCCAAGCCGGTTCAAATAGAACAAAATCAAATTAAATTCAGCAACCTAAAAAATGGCATATATATAGTTCAGGCAATTTCTGAAACAGAAAATTATTCCAGAAAAGTTGTCATACAGTAAAATATATTTCTAACCTAAATAATTTACCAATGAAACCAAAACAAATTTTAGTATTCCTTATCATACTTACAATTGGTGTTGGAGCATTATATTCTCAGCCAGTTAAAAAACATGGAAAGTTATCTGTGAAAGGAATTAACCTTGTTGATGAAAACAATGAAGTAATAATGCTCCAGGGAGTAAGTTATGGGTGGCACAATTTCTGGCCCCGTTTTTACAATAAAGAATCTGTAAAATGGCTTCGAGACGATTGGGCTTGTACTGTTATAAGGGCGGCTATGGGAGTCGAACCAAACAAAGGTTATATTTCTTCACCCGATTGGTCGAAAGAAAAAATTGAAGCAGTTGTTAACAGTGCAATCGAAAACGATATATATATAATTATCGATTGGCACAGCCATCATATAAAGCTGGAAGAAGCAAAAATTTTCTTCACCGAAATGGCAAAAAAATACGGTAAATATCCTCATATTATTTATGAAATATATAATGAGCCAGAAAGAGATACCTGGCAACAAGTTAAAGATTACTCAATTGAAATGATTAAAACAATCAGGCAATACGATCCTGATAATATTATCCTTGTTGGGAATCCACATTGGAGCCAGGATGTACATATAGTTGCAGATGATCCAATCGAAGGATTTGAAAATATCATGTATACCTTACATTTTTATGCTGATACACATAAACAATCATTACGGGAACGAGGAGATTACGCATTAAAAAAAGGTATCCCATTATTTGTTTCAGAATCAGCAGGAATGTTGCACACTGGTGATGGCCCTATAAATATTGAAGAATGGCAAAGATGGATCGATTGGATGCGTGCAAATAAAGTTAGTTGGGTTTCATGGTCGGTTTCCGATAAAGATGAAACCTGTTCGATGCTAAAACAAAGTGCTGCATCAGAAGGAGGTTGGACAGAAAATGACATGAAAGAATCGGGCATAAAAACCAGAGAATTATTGCGAAAATTTGCAGGAAAATAAAAACCAGTTATGAAGCGATTCTTATTTATTTCTATTTTTCTATTTCCATATTTACTTTTTGCACAAAAATTTGAAGCTGAAAATTCTACGCTTTCTGGTGGATCAGTTGTTCAGGAATCGGCAGAAGCATCCGGAGGATTTTATGTAGCTCTTCAGGAAGGTAACCTTTCATTCGATATCAATCTTGAATTAGCAGCATATAATATATATGTATATGCGGCATCACCTCATGGCAACAAAATCAACATATTTTCAATTGATGATAAAAGTGTTGACTTTGCACTAGTCGAAAATCCAGAATATAAAAAACAAAAAGCAGTAAGTAGCCTAAAGCTAAGCGAAGGAACGCATACTGTACAGATTACAAAATCGTGGGGATGGATAAATATTGATTACATTGAATTTGAAAAAATTGAATCTTCCCAATTATTTAATATTAATACTGAATTGGTAACACCTGAACCAACTGCTGAAGCAGAAAAACTTTATCAGTTCATGTATGACATTTACGGTAAGAAAATCATTTCGGGTGCAATGACTTTACATAGCATGGATGAAATAAATTGGCTTAATAGTAATACAGGAAAAAAACCTGCAATTGTAGGCCTTGATTTTATGCATTGTGGAAGAAATTACAATTGGTATAACGATGAAGAACCAATAAATGATGCTAAATCCTATTACAATCAAAATGGCATACCAGTTTTCTGCTGGCATTGGAGAGATCCCTCACATCAAACGGAAGAATTTTATACTAACGGAACCAGCTTTGATATTTCTAAAATAATGGATGAATCGTCTGCTGAATATCAGGCAATGATAACCGGTATCGATTATATCTCAGGACTATTAAAAAAACTTCAGGATAAAAACGTACCCATTGTTTGGAGGCCATTACATGAAGCTGCCGGCGGATGGTTTTGGTGGGGTGCAAAGGGACCAGAGCCCTGCAAAAAACTGTTTCAAATCATGTATGACCGTATGGTGAACCATCACGGATTAAAAAACCTGATTTGGGTTTGGACCCGCGAACCAAACGATGATGAATGGTACCCGGGTGATGAATATGTGGATATTGTTGGCCGTGATATTTACAGAGAAGGCGACCATAGTTCTCAGGTTCTTGAATTTAATGACATGAATGCGCGGTATGGCGGAAATAAAATGATTACAATTAGCGAATGTGGTTCATTTCCCGATGTTGAAAACCTGATAATTGATAATGCAGGATGGTTATGGTATATGCCCTGGTATGGATCTTATGTACGCGATAGCAGAAATAATTCACTCGATTTATGGAAAAAAATGTTTGCTCATGAATATGTTATAACTCTGGATGAAATGCCAGACTTAAAATCATATACAACAAATGTTTCAAATATTCAAAGTAAGAAACACGAGCTATCAATATTTCCCACAATTGTAAAAGAGGAACTTAATATTAAAGGGATTAAAACTTTGAATAAAATTTCTATTTATAATATGGGAGGAATTCTGGTTAAAAAGTATGAAATAAATTCTGAATCGATAGTTATTTCAACTTCTGAATTAATTCAGGGTATGTATTTAGTAAAAGTTGATAATTTTGATCCTGTAAAAATATTAAAACATTAATAAAATTCAATGAAAAATGGATTGTAAAAGGTTTTTATTCAGTATTATTCTAATAATATCAGTTTTTTCTACAATGGTTTCAAATGCTCAATCTGAAGCTCTGGTTACAGAAGCAGAAGCCGAAGATGGTATATTAAGCGGTGTAGTTGTTAGTTCTGATAATCCGGGTTTTTCCGGTACTGGATATGTAACCGGCTTTGATAATTCAGGTGATAAAGTAAGTGTATCAATGAATATTCCTGAAAAAGGATATTACAAACTTTCAATCCGGTACAATGGACCAAACGGGTATAAAACACAATCGGTTGTGGTTAACAATTCTTCAACCACATTGGGGTTTCCATCATCAAGTACATTCAGAAATATTGATATTGGTAACTTTTTGCTCGAAAAAGGCAACAATAGTTTTTCTGTTCGTTACGATCAGGGAATGACTGATATAGATAAATTTCAATTGTATTCAGTTGAAAAACATGTTTATGAATTTGACACCAGCCCTGTAGACTTAAACGCAACAGAAGCTACAAAAGAACTATATGATTTTTTGCTATTTCAGTTTGGTCATCGAATAATATCGGGGCAAACACACAGCAATTATGATTTGATTAAAAACCTTACGGGAAAATCTCCACTAATCAGAAACCATGATCTTCAGCATTTTACAGAAGGATATCCTTATTTATGGGCAGATGGCGGGCATACATTTGGAAAACACGATGACGGTTCAGTTGATGCACTTATCGAATGGTACAATAATACTGAAAAGAAAGGGATTGTTGCCTATCAATGGCACTGGCATTCACCCACTGGCGGAGAAGTTAGCACCAATACATTTTATACCAACCTAACTACATTTGATATCCGTGAAGCTGTAAAGGAAGGCACACCTGAATACAATTTGATCATAAGAGATATTGACGACATTGCCGCAGAATTGAAAAAATTTCAGGATGCAGATGTTCCAATTCTTTGGAGGCCCCTGCACGAAGCTGGTGGTGGATGGTTTTGGTGGGGAGCACATGGAGCTGAACCATGCCTTAAGCTTTATAATATTCTATTTGAACGATTAAAAAACCACCATCAGATTCATAACCTTATCTGGGTTTGGTCTACTCCAGAAGAAAGTTGGTATCCGGGCAACGATAAGGTGGATATTATTGGGCAAGACTCATATCCGGGAAGTTACAATTATGATCCTCAAAAAGATCAGTTTGATCATTTATATAACCTAACAAACGGTAAAAAAATAATTGCAATGACGGAGAACGGAGCCATTCCCGATCCGGATGACTGCCTTAACCTGGATGCTCCCTGGTCCTATTTTATGACCTGGAATGATCTGACTCTTGAAAGAAATAATCAGCTTCATTTAATCAATGTTTACAATAATCCAAATGTTTTAACTCTGGAATCAGATAATTTAAAAACGGATAATACATGGCGGAGTTCTTTGTATCCAGACAACTGGAAACCTGGTTTTCAGGATGAACAGGGAAGATATTTACATGATTTTTCTTATGCCGGATATCATCAGGGTGAAAAGGAAATTCCTTTCATAACAAACAATATAGTTGATATTACACAGCCGCCTTACTCAGCCGATAACACAGGAACAGAAGACGTTACGCAAATAATTCAGGATGCATTAAATACTGCCGGTTCTACCGGTGGAGGAGTTGTTTTTCTACCGGCTGGAAAATATAGGATTAAACCTCAAAATAATTTAAATTATTCATTGCGTATTTCATATGATAATGTAGTTCTCAGGGGTGTCGGTCCCGATTCTACTTTTATATTTAATGATGATAATTTTATGAGGCAAAAAGATATAATCCTTGTACAAGATGATTATTCTTCGTGGTTTACCGAAAGAGGTTCAGTTGCAAATATTTCTGTAAATTTAATTAATCCAACCAAAGTTATTCCTGTTGAGTCAGTAGAGGGATTCGAAGTTGGTGATGAAGTTGTAGTAAAATCGGATGCTACTGACAATTTTATAAAAGAACACGGTATGGAAGGATATTGGACTGAATCGGCAATTAAGGGAGTAGCATTTCTCAGGCAAATTGACTCAATTGACATTGATAAAAAGTTAATTTTTATTGACTCCCCTACCCGATATTTCCTAAAAACACGCGATAACTCAAAAATTTACCATGCAGGAAATCATTTAAAAGAATCAGGGATTGAAAACCTTAGTATTGGA
>JABMQB010000391.1 GCA_013203525.1 Mariniphaga sp. | reverse complement strand
GTTTCAACCTAAGGTTTTTCAGTTCCTGAAGGCTCTCTTTTATATCAAAATCTACTGGATTTTTCATGCCTGAAGATACTAATTATATGCGGCATTACAAAGTCTAATTGGTATAACTTCTGTAAAGAGTTCATAAAAAAAGGCTGCCTTTTCAGACAGCCTCTTTTAATATAAAATATTCTATTGTACTACAATTTTTTCACTTCTGTGAAACTCCTCAAATGAAATATCCAAATAATAAAAACCTTTACTTAAATGTGAAACATTAAACTGTTTGGTACGATCAAATGTAACGGCTTTAACATTTCGCGTTTCGATTATCTGCCCTAATGAGTTAACCAGTTTTAAGCTTATTTTCTTTTTCAAGTTTGTGTCAAATCTTATACTGAATACTCCATTATTTGGATTAGGAATAATAGAATAATTAAATTTAGCTGGTAATACATCAGAAAAAACAGTACTCGGTTTTAATACAGAAATATCTTGCTCACAGGTAGTTAAATTTCCACAAAAATCAGAAATAGAATATGTCCTTGTTAATAAAATTGAATTATCAAAGTCAGCCGAAGTTTGAGAAAATAAATTAAATGAATACAAATCAACTTCACAGTTGTCAGAAAGAAAACCGCCTTCTGCAATAAATAATTCAGCACTGTTATACGCATCAGGAATAGTATCTGTAGGAGCAATTTCAAAATTATTTGGGCATGCAATAACAGGCGGAGTTAAATCATTAATAACTACAATTTGCGAAATATTTGTAGTATTCCCACATAAATCAGAAATCTGGTATGTCGCAGTAATTATTTCCGGGCACATATTATTGTCGGAAACTACACTGACAAATGAAAAACTTGCAGTATCAATTCCACAATTGTCAAAAACATTGCCCCCAGCTGAAGTAAAAGATGCCCAGCTTGCATGTACTCCCGGCATATCTGCTATACAATCAATATTGATTACAGGAGATGATGTAACTATAGGCAAGGTAATATCATTAACTGTAATAATTTGCGTAACTGAAATTGAATTTCCACTTTCATTGCTTACCGAATATGTCCGTGTAATTATTGTCGGGCATGTACTGCCATCCCATACATCACCAACAAAAGAAACTGTCAGGGTTCCATTACTACTATCAGCTTCATCAGTAACAACTGTAACATCCGGAGAAGGTACGTCACTTATACATTCTACTGTAATGGGATCGGGATTAGAAGCAGTAGGGTAACTGGTATCATCAATAGTAATGGTTTGAGTTACAATAATCGAGTTCCCGCAATCATCAGTAACCGAGTATGTCCGTGTAATTATTTCTGGATTGGTATGCCCATCTGAAACATCCGAAACAAATTCTACAATTGGGTTTGCAGTGCAATTATCTGCTTCATCTGTAATAATTGTAACATCCGGTGCCGGTACATCACCAATATATTTAACAGTAATTGGTGAAAGATTGGAAGCTGTTGGCGGAGTAATATCATTTACTGTAATAATTTGAGTAACCTGAATTGAATATCCACTATCATTTTTTACCGAATATGTCCGTATAATTGTTTCGGGACATGTAGTGCCGTCACTTACATCCGATACAAATGCCACTATTGGGTTCGCCGTATTATCATCTGCTTCATCCGTGACAACTCTTATATCAGCAGCAGGTACATCGCCGATACATTCTACTGTAACCGGATCAGGATTAGATGCAGTAGGAAAGTTAGTTTCATCAATTGTAATTGTTTGAGTTACCAATATTTGGTTTCCGCAATCATCGGTGACCGAATATGTACGTGTAATTATTTCGGGATTTGTATTACCATCCGAAACAAATCCAATAAATTCCACAATTGGATTTGCTGTACAATTATCTGCTTCATCGGCAACCACAGAAATGTCTGCTTCCGGCACATTTTCAATATTTCCCACGATAATTGGTTCCGGATTGGAAGCTGTTGGATTAATAGTATCGTCAACTGTTATAGTTTGGGTAACCGATATTTGGTTCCCACTTTCATCAGTTACCGAAAAGGTGCGAGTAATAATTTCATGGCATATATTCCCATCTGACACATCAGAAACCCAGGCAACCGTCAGACTTCCATTACTATTATCAGCTTCATCCGTAACTACATTAGCATCTGGAGTTGCATCTGTATAACATTCAACTGTTATAGGTTCTGGATTTGATGCAGTGGGATCAATCGTATCTCCTTCAATTTGTAATACAAAAATCTCAGATGAATTGTAATTAACTGAATTAACAGCTATTTCGCGGCTATATCCTGACAAACTGATTAAAATCAGAAGTGTGAAAATAAATATTTGCTTCATGGCGTTCAAGGTGTTGGTTTGTACAAAAATAATTAATTGTAATTCTAAACTTTACTGACAAATGTTTAATTAATAACAAATTGCTGTTAATACATAAACTATTGATTCTGAATTAACAAATTATAATTTTCAATACCTATAGCCTTACCTGAATTTGGGGTATTTGTAACTGAAAATTCCTACTTCCCCTGATGCTGGTGCAATTCAAAAAACAACAATTTTGAATTTATGAATAATTTCAGTTAGGTTAAATATTTGTTCTAAAAGATTGTATTTTGCATGCAGAAATTAGTATTTACTAGATATTCATACGTTACCAAAAGAAATATCACGTGGCAAAAAGTAAAAAAATATTTACATTTGTTTTGAAACATCTTTCTATCAATTCAATACACATATTTCTGTTTTTACTTATTACCATTTTAATTGCTTGTACAGATTCACCCGAATTAAATGAAAACCTAACCGATGCAATAAACCATTACAGAATGGAAAATGGATTATCAGAAATCCCTGTTTCTCAGTCGCTTACTATTGTTGCTGAAACTCACGTTGAAGACTTATACTTTAACCATCCTGATACCGGCTTATGCAATACTCACAGTTGGTCAGATAAAGGAAATTGGACAGCCGGTTGTTATATAGGAGATATTGAACATGCAGAGATTATGTGGGGCAAACCTATGGAATTAACATCGTATACAGGTTATGGTTATGAAATAACTGCTTTTAGTACCAACAATAATTTAACTGTTGAACAAGTCTTAAAAAAATGGCAGGATTCCGATGAGCATAATGATATTATCTTAAATCGGGGTAAATGGAATGGTATTGAATGGAAGGCAATCGGATCGGCTATTTTTAAAAATTATGCGGTGGTTTGGTTTGGGAAAGAAGTGGATAACAATTGATATCGATTAAAGAATAAAAAGGAACATATCGGTTTTCACAATGTGAATAGGAATATTTTGTGATTTTCAGAAATACTTTTTTAGTATCTTGTTTGAATTATGTGGTTAATCATTTTACTGTTTTTATCGATTGTTTTTATTATTATTTCGACTTCGATTCTGAAGTGGCATCCGTTTTTATCTCTTATTATTGTAGCTTTTGGTTTTGGAATTTTCTCAGGAACTTTGTCCGTGAATGAAGTTGTAGAAGCTGTTAATACTGGATTTGGTAATACTATTGGATATATTGGTATAGTGATTTTGGCAGGTTCAATAATCGGCAAATTTCTTGAAAAATCGGGAGGAGCATTTAAATTGGCCAGTGGTGCTTTAAAAGTAGTTGGCAAAAAAAATATGCCCTTAGCAATGAGTATTGTCGGATATATTGTAAGTATTCCGGTTTTTTGCGATTCTGCATTTATTGTCCTTTCACCGTTATCAAAAGCACTATCACGTAAAACAAAAATTTCATTTGCAGTATTGGCAATGGCTCTAAGTCTGGGATTATATGTCACACATTCACTTATTCCACCAACTCCCGGGCCTGTTGCAGCTGCAGGCATCCTCGAAGCAGACCTTGGATTAGTAATATTACTTGGCCTTCCGGTGAGCTTTGTTGGATTAATAATTGGCTGGTTGTTCGCAATAAAAATAGCTTCAAAATATAAAATTGAACAAGATACTGTTTCAGAAGAACCGGAATTGGAAATTTCAAAAGAAAAAGGTCCTTCATTGTTAAAATCCTTATTGCCAATTTTTATACCCATCATTTTAATTATTTTACGATCAATTAATGAATTGCCTTCAGTTCCTTTTGGTTCAGGTTCATTATCAACAATCATAAGTTTTGTTGGACAACCTTCTGTGGCTTTATTGATTGGAGTTGGACTTTCTTTTTTACTTCCTATAAAACTTAAAAAAGAAATGTTGTCAACAACAGGATGGCTTGGACAAGGGGTAATTGCGGCCGCCAGCATAATTATCGTAACAGGCAGTGGTGGTGCTTTTGGACAAGTATTACAGGCATCGGGAATTGCAGAAGTTGTAAGAGACAATTTATCGGGAGCGCAGAGCCTGGGAATTTTTCTGCCAATAATTATTGCAGCATCATTAAAAATTGCACAGGGTTCGGGTACAGTTTCCATTATTACTTCTGCCAGCCTGATGGCACCACTTATACCTTCATTGGGATTAGACACAACAATGGCAAGGGCACTTGTAGTTGTTGCCATTGGTTCAGGAGCAATGATAGCCAGCCATGCTAACGATAGTTATTTCTGGGTAGTTACGCAAATGTCGGGTATGAATGTAAATCAGGGTTATCGTTTACAAACTATTGGGACATTCGTGGTTGGAATATGTTCAGCAATAGCAGTCTGGATCATAAGTTTGTGGATACTTTAAGCCGTATAATTGGTACTTTTACAAATCAAACAGGTTACAACCAATGAAAGAATATCAGCTAATTAAAATCAAAAATCAATTCCCTGAAAATTCATTAAAGAATATAAAAAAGCATTGCCATCAGGAATTGGAAAATTTGAAAGGCTTAATTAAAAAGAATACTTCAATTGCCATTGGTGTTGGAAGCAGAGGAATTGATAACCTGGAAATTGTTGTAAAGGAGGTTGTTGATTTTGTAAAAGAAAAAGAGGCTAATCCGTTTATTATTCCAGCTATGGGAAGTAATGGTGGAGCCACTTCGGAGGGACAGGAAGAAGTATTGGCAGGATATGGAATTACTGAAAAAAGAGTTGGTGCGCCAATCCGTTCATCCATGGAAACTGTTGAGATATCAAGTGGGATTAACACCCATAGAATTTATATGGATAAACATGCGTTCGAATCTGACGGTGTTATCCTAATAAATAAAATAAAACCACATACCGATTTTCATTCTACTTATGAAAGCGGGCTTGTAAAAATGGCAGTTATTGGATTAGGAAAAGAACCTGGTGCCGAAGCTATTCATAAATTCGGTGTTTTTGGTTTAACCAATCTAATCCCTGAATCAGCAAAAACAATTTTTAATACAGGTAAAATCCTGGCTGGTATTGGACTCGTTGAAAATGCCTATGACAAAACTATGATGGTAAAGGCAATTCCAGGCACTGAAATAATAGAGGAAGAATTAAAACTTATAAATATTGCACGAGCCAACCGGCCAAAATTACCGGTCGATAATATTGATGTTTTAATTATTGATGAAATGGGTAAAAACATTAGCGGTGTTGGAGTTGATACAAATATTATCGGTAGAATAAAAATATACGGGCAACCAGAGCCGGAAAATCCAAAAATAAAATCAGTAATAATGGGCGACCTTACCGATGAATCTTTTGGAAATGCGACAGGAGTTGGCCTTGCCGATATTATTTCAAGAAAACTCTATGATAAGATTGATTTAAAAAAAACATATAAAAATATTGCGACCAGCAGTTTTTTGGAAAGAGGCAAAATACCCTTTGTGGCAGAGAATGATCGGGAAGCATTTGAATTGGCGTTAAGGAATTGTGGAACCAGTACCTTAGGTGAAGAACGTATTATCAGAATAAAAAACACACTTCATCTGGATGTATTATACATATCAGAAGCGATATTAAATGAAATAAAGGATAATCCACAGATTGAACCAACAGAGGAGAAAATTAATTTATTTGATTCGGATAAAACATTATACCCATTTTAAATTTTCTATTTGGTAAAACTTCTTATTATAGCAGATGATTTAACCGGTGCAATTGAAGCAGGGGTTCAATTGAGTAAGCAAAAAGTATCTTCGAAAGTTATCTTAAACACGGATACTGAAATGAGCTCAATCCTTAATGATAATAAGATTAATGCAGTAATCATCAATACAAAAAGCCGCCATTTAGTACCTGCAAAAGCTGCAAATAAAGTCAATCGGGTGATAAAACAAGCCAAAAAATCGAATATAAAATACTTTTATAAAAAAACAGATTCTACCCTGCGGGGAAATTTAGGGGCTGAACTGGAAGCATTTATTCGAGGAACAAATCAACTTATATTGCCTTTTATTCCGGCCCACCCAAACTTAAAACGGGTTACCAGAAAAGGAAATCAATATATTGGAGAAACATTATTACATCAAACAGCATTTGCAAAAGATCCATTGGAGCCTGTAAAAAGCAGTTTTATCCCCGATATTCTAAAACAACAAACTGATATAGAAATTTGTATTGCCGATGGTAAAGAAATTTTAAATTCCTCAAAATCTGATGCTGAAAATGAAAAAATAATTGTGTTTGACTGTGAATCGGAAACCGACTATAAAAAAATCGGGGATAAAATATTACAATACGGCTGGCAAAAAGCAATTGCAGGAACAGCGGGTTTTGTTAAAATATTGCCGCAGATTTTACAATTAGAATCATCAGAAATTACATATAAGAATTTAAAAGGGCCAATACTTTTGATTAATGGCAGCCTAAACAATACTTCCTTACAACAGGTAATCAATGCAAATAAAAATGGGATTACTACTTTCTCACTCTCAAAGTATTTACATTCAGATACCGCCGAAACCATTGCCTATTATAAACATATTATCAGGAAAATTAAAAGAGAATTTGAAACAGGCAATGATGTAATTATTAATACTTCAGATTTAAATCATCAAGTAAGAAAACACAATTACAATAAAAGACATTTTCATTCCATTTCCATACAAATAGGATTAATTGTGTCAAATATCCTGAATGAAATTCCATTTAAAACATTATGTGTTTTTGGGGGTGATACATTAACTGGTATTCTGAATAAAATAGAATGTAACAGTATTGAGCCTAAAAGTGAAATTATTTCCGGAGTTGCTTTAGCTTTAATTGATAGTAGAATCGGAAAGATTCATTTAATATCAAAACCGGGGGGTTATGGTAAAAAGGATGTAATATTGCAAATAGTAAATCATAAAAAATCAAATATATGATTGGAATATCGATTGGTGATGCAAACGGTGTTGGTCCCGAGATATTACTCAGAGCTTTCAAGGAAGGAAAATTGGAATCAGCCTTTATTGCTTTGGGTGATTTTTCAGTTTTGAATTTTTGCAATAAAAAGTTACAATTAGAAATTCCTTTAAATAGTATTAATGAGTTAGGAGATCTTAAAAAAGATTACCTGAATATATTTGACCTGAATTTGCTAAAAGAAAGTGATATTTCGATAGGTCAACTTTCAGAAAAAACAGGATATGCATCGTTAAAATATGTAGAGGCAGGAACTAAATTTGCATTAAAAAAACAGATTAGTGCGTTGGTAACTTTGCCGGTAAACAAGGAAGCCATACAAAAAACCAATCCTGATTTTTCAGGCCATACCGGATATATTGCTTCACTTTGTAAAACCTCTAATTACACCATGATGCTAATATCCGAAAAGTTGATTGTTACACATATCTCAACTCATGTTTCACAATTAGAGGCAATCAGAAATGTTAAGCAAGGCCGTGTACTTGATGTTATTCGTTTAACCGATAAAGCACTAAAAAAATTAAATAAAAGGTCAAGAATAGCAGTAGCCGGGCTTAATCCTCATGCAGGTGAAAACAATGCTTTTGGCGATGAGGATTCCAAAGAAATTATACCCGCAGTAATAAAAGGCAAAAATGAAGGAATTGATATAAGCGGACCAATTCCGGCAGATACAGTATTTTATCAGGCAATAAAAGGAAATTTTGATGCTGTGGTTTGTATGTATCATGATCAGGGGCATATACCTATAAAACTATTGGATTTTGAATCGGCGGTAAATGTAACACTCGGATTACCAATAATAAGAACTTCTGTTGATCATGGTACAGCATTCGATATTGCTTATCAGGGAATTGCTTCCACTTCAAGTTTTGTAAATGCCTGTAACCTGGCTAAAAAACTGATGTAAATTCAAAATGATTATCATACAATAACTTTATTTTTTATATCTTCCAGAAAATAAAAAAGCATTTGTAATTTTGCTTTGAAGAATGAGATTGCACTGTATTAAAAACTGACATTCTTTTGGGTCAATTCATTTTTCATAAACATGAAACTATGAAGAAAAATTCTAACCAGATGTCTCCGAAGGCACAACGCTTGTATTCCCTGGATGCCTTACGTGGATTTGATATGTTCTGGTTAATTGGGGGAGGATATTTTATTATTGCTCTAAGTAAACTGCCGGGAGCAGATTGGCTGGAAGGGATTGCTCTCCAAATGAAACATGTTCCCTGGGAAGGGTTTCGTTTCTGGGACCTGATATTCCCTTTGTTTATGTTTATTTCAGGAGTTGCGATACCATTTTCTGTTCAATCAAAACGATCAAAAAACCTAACAAATTCCCAATTGTTAATCAAGGCTTTTAAGCGTATGCTAATACTTATTATCCTTGGAATATTGTATAATGGTATCAGGAACGGATTTGCAAATGCACGGTATACAAGCGTTTTGGGGCAAATTGGTGTGGCCTATTTTTTTGCAATGCTTGTTTATATTTATTTCAATTTATATAAAACCCGATTAATAGTACTTGTATGTATTCTGGCCGGAGTGGCAGTTTTACAACTTTTTGTCCCGGTTCCGGGAATTGGAGCTGGTGTATTAACACCCGAAGGTTGTATTAACGGCTACATCGACCGTATGCTTTTGCCAGGAAGGCTGGCTTATGGCCCGGATGGAATGACATCAGGTAATGGTATTTATGATGCCTTAGGATTATTAAGTATCGTTTCAGCTATTGGTATTACACTTTTGGGAACAATGGCAGGAAACATACTTCAAAAAGAAAAAAATTCAGGGTATAAAAAAACAATGATTTTATGTGTAACGGGAATCGGATTAATTGGAATGGCATTAATCCTTTCTCCTTTTTACCCAATTATTAAAAATTGTTGGACAACCACATATAATCTTTTAGCAGGAGGTGTTAGTTTTTTATTGATGGCTCTTTTTTACCTGATTATTGATGTCTGGAAATATCAACGTCTGGCTTTCTTTTTTATGGTAATTGGAATAAATTCACTGTTTATATACCTTTTTATCCGTATTGTTCCGATTGATAATATTGTACAGTTCTTTATTGGCTGGATTATAGAGCTAATTGGAGAAACAAACCAGGTAATAAAAGCTATTGGAAACCTCACGGCGTTGTGGTTCTTACTTTATTTTATGTATAAGAAGAACATTCTTATTAAAGTATAATAGTAAAATTGATAATGAAAAACTAATAATCTAATTGATATACAGATGAAAAAATCGACAAATTCACGCAGAGATTTTATTAAAAAAACAGCTGGTGCATCAGCAGCAATTGTTATTGGTGGTGCTTTGCCAGGTTACAGTGCGTTAAGTTATAGCCGGATAATTGGCTCAAACGAAAAAATCAGGGTCTCAGTAATGGGTGTAAATTCAAGGGGGAATGCTTTGGCTCAGAATTTTGCAAGTCAACCAAATAGCGAAGTTGCTCATGTTTGTGATGTAGATAGTCGAGCAATTATAAAATGTGTCAATGATGTTAAAGAAAGACAGGAATTAAAAGTTGAAGGATATGGCGATTTTCGTAAATCACTGGAATCAAAAGATATTGATGCGGTAGTAATTGCAATGCCCGACCATTGGCATGCCCCGGCTGCTTTAATTTCTATGCAGGCCGGTAAGCATGTGTACATTGAAAAACCATGTAGCCATAATCCAAGAGAAGGGGAAATTCTTACCGAAGGTGCGGTCAAATATGGCAAGGTTATTCAGATGGGCAATCAGAGGCGCTCATGGCCCAACGTGATGCAAGGTATTGAAGAGTTAAAAAGTGGAGCTATTGGTAGAGCTTATTTTGGAAAAGGGTGGTACACCAATAACCGTGGACCAATTGGAATTGGTAAAGAAGAATCAATCCCTGAGTGGCTCGATTGGGATTTGTGGCAGGGGCCTGCACCAAGGCAAGCTTATAAAGACAATATCGTTCACTATAATTGGCACTGGTTATGGCACTGGGGAACAGGTGAAGCATTAAATAACGGCACACATATGGTCGATCTTTTACGATGGGGAATGGGTGTTGATTATCCAGTCCGTGTAAGTTCAAACGGAGGTCGTTTTCGATATAACGATGACTGGGAAACACCCGACACACAAGTTATCAGTTTCGATTTTAAAGAAGGTGTTTCTATGACATGGGAAGGAAGGAGTTGCAACGGAAAACGAATTGAAGGAAGCTCTGCCGGTGCAATGTTTTTTGGTGAAGAAGGAAGTTTATTACTACCCGGAGGGAATGACTATACTATTTTTGATTTAAAAGGAGACATTGTAAAAAAGGTTAAAGACGATAGCTCAGTTGATGCGCGAAATAAAGTAAATCCAGCTGAGTTCTTAGATGCATTCCATATTCAGAATTTTTTCAATGCAATTAAAAATGATGAAAAATTAAATGCCGATATTGATTCGGGCCATAAAAGTACACTTTTGGTCCAGTTAGGAAATATTGCTCAACGAGTTGGTAATTCGCTGGATATAGACTCTGCCACAGGTCATATTTTAAACGATAAGAAAGCAAACCGGTTATGGTCGCGGCAATATGAAAAAGGATGGGAAATGAAGCTTTAACAAAACTAAACTATGATTAGAAGAAACTTTATAAAGAAGACAGGACAAGGAGTTGCGCTATCAATAGTGGCACCCGGAATTCTTGCAAATAGCCAATTTGAAGGAATTCAGGAAAAGCCCACCCGGATTGGAATAATTGGAGCTGAGAATTCACACACAGCAGGATTTGGAAAACTTTTCAATATTGATAAAAAATTTCCCGGAGTGGAAGTGAAATATGTTTGGGGCGAAACTGATGAATTTGCCAAAAAAGCAATGGAGCAGGGAAATATTCCAACTCAGGTTAAAGATCCTCGTGAAATGCTGGGAAAAATTGACGCATTAATTGTAGATCATCGTCATGCAAAATATCACCTCCCGGCAGCAACACCATTTGTAAAAGTTGGAATCCCAACATTTGTTGATAAGCCTTTTTGTTACCGGGCTGCCGAAGGGAAAGAATTTCTTCAAATGGCTCGTAAAGCCGGGACTCCTGTTACGTCATTTAGTTCAATAGCTCAAACTGCTGCTACTTTCGATATAAAAAATCAATTAGCTGATTTCGGTAAAATCAGTCAGGTAGTTAGGTCGGGACGGGTTGATTTAGATTCAGAATATGGAGGCGTATTTTTTTATGGTGTTCATATTGTTCAGCCATTAATGTATATGTTTGGTGAAGACATTGAACGGGTAAAAATTACCCGAAACGGGAAATATGGAAATGCGAGCCTTATGTTTTCAAGTGGTTTGTTTGCGACCTTGGTATTTAAAAGCCTGACTTATGGCTGGGAAACATTTATTGAAACAAATGAGGGTTTAACTGAATTAATATCCAGGGTTGAAGAATCCGATCCTCCAAAAAATTATGTTGATATGGTAGAAATGTTCAGGACTGGAAAGGAACCTCGTTCCCATCAAAGTATTTTAAATTGTGTTTCGGTTCTTGAAGCTCTTGAAAAATCAGCTGAAACTGAAAAATGGATCGATGTTGAATATCTCAAAATTGACTGAATTATCTGAAAAATTTAGAAAATGGCAAAATTCAAATTACGTTTAAACAAAGGAATTAAAATTTTATTTATCCTCCTTTTTCTTTTTAATATAAGTGAAATCAGTGCTCAACTTATAATTGAGGGTCTTCATTTTGCCGATGGCAAACCGGTTCAGGTTAGTGTTCGTGATGGTAAAATTGAAAAGATAAAAAGGATCAAAAAACTTTCGGATGAAAACAACAATTTAATAATTGCTCCCGGATTTTTTGATAACCAGGTAAACGGATTTGCCGGAGTTTCTTTTTCTTTTGGCACCAGTAATTTAACAAAAGAGGGAATTCAAAAAGCAACGCGTGAATTATGGAAAAAAGGTGTTACAACTTATCTTCCTACTTTAACTACCAACAGCCACGATTTGTTGGTTGAAAATTTTAAAATTTTAGCGGAGTCGGTTGATGCCAAAAATTTGTTAGGTTCAATTCCCGGATTTCATTTAGAAGGTCCGTATATTAATCCCGAAGACGGTTATCGGGGAGCTCACCCAAAACAATTTGTAAAGCTACCCAATTGGGATGAATTTATAGAAATGTATAAAGCATCGGGTGAGAAAATTGTACAGGTAACAATTGCTCCGGAAATGGAAGGTGTACAAAAATTTATTAAAAAATGCGCTGAGTTGGGAATTGTTATTGCCGTTGGTCATCATAATGCAGGGAAAGAACAACTGGATTTGGCTGTGCAAAATGGAGCAAAAATTTCAACTCATCTTGGAAACGGATGTGCCAATATGATTAACAGGCACCGAAATCCGTTGTGGCCACAATTAGCTAATAACGATTTAATGATCAGCATTATATGCGATGGCTTTCATTTGTTACCGGAAGAGATTCAGGTTTTCTACAATGTGAAAGGTCCTGATAAAACAATTATTACTTCGGATGTAACAAGCTATGCAGCCCTTGAACCTGGTGAGTATAAAACTCAAACTGGTGAGACTATTGAACTTACACCGGAGGGAATGTTGCGTTATCCTGCTCAGAATGTACTTTATGGTTCGGCATCACCGATAACAAAGGGAGTAGGGCATATTATGAAAGTGACAGGTTGTTCTCTTTCTGATGCGGTTCAAATGGCAAGCACAAACCCGGCAAATCTTTACGGATTAAAGGATCGTGGGATAATGGAACCTGGCAAACGGGCCGATTTAATTTTATTTACGCTGGAAGATTTTAATGTAAAAATTGCAAAAACATATGTAAAAGGCGAACTGGTTTACGATATTTCGAAATAATAGAATAATCAATGGCAAAACCTATTTTTAAAAAAATAACAATCGCTTTGGCTGCAGTTGGGCCAGGTCTATTTTTAATTGGCTATAATATTGGAACAGGAAGTGTAACCACCATGGCAAAAACCGGGGCAGAACATGGAATGAGCCTGTTTTGGGCTTTGGTCTTGTCGTGTATTTTTACTTTTATATTAATGATTGCTTATGGCAAAGTCACTCTGGTAACCGGTAAAACAGCACTATATAATATAAAAACAGAGTTTAAGTATGGTTGGGTTTTAGCATTGTATATTCTGATTGCACTTATAATCGGGGAACTTCTTGCCTTGATTGGTGTAATGGGAATAGTTGCTGATCTTACTCAGGAAGGGATCAGGCTTTTGTTCGATGGTGCAATTATTAATACTTTCTGGATTATTTTATTTTTTGTGGTTTTGTTGTACATCCTGCTTTGGTATGGTCGTTATAAATCATTCGAAAAAATATTAACAACCTTTGTCATAATTATGGGATTGTCATTCATTGTGGTTTTCATAATGGTTAAACCTAAAATGGGTGTATTGCTCGGTGGTATAATTCCAGGTATTCCTGATACTCCCGGAGCATTTGGTTTGATTGCAGCAATTGCAGGAACTACATGTTCGGCAGCTGTTTTTATAATGCGCAGCACCGTTGTAGCTGAAAAAGGCTGGGGAATCTCCAATTTAAAAGATGAAAAAAGAGATGCTTTTGTTTCGGCTTTTATGATGCTGTTTCTTAGTGGTGTTATTATGGCAGTAGCCGCCGGAACACTTAATGTTATGGGGTTAAAACTTGACAATACCGTTGAAATGATCAGCTTGTTTGAACCCCTTGGAGGAAAACCAGCGGCTTTTCTTTTAATTCTGGGTATTGTGGGTGCTGGCCTGTCAACTATTTTTCCTATTGTTTTAATAGCGCCATGGCTAATTTCTGATTTTACAGGTAAACCCCGAAACATTCATTCCCCGCTTTCAAGGAAATTAATCTTTTTTGCGTTGTTATTTGCCTTTGGAACTGTGCTATTGAAACAACGACCCCCTGCTCTGATGATTTTTTCGCAGGCTTTTCAGGCATGTATATTACCTGCTGTTGCAATTCCGATTTTAATTTTACTAAACAGGAAAAGTATAATGAAAAGCCATGAATCGAACTGGAAAATGAATGCTGGTGTTGTAGCTGTAATCCTGTTTTCATTTCTTACAACCTGGTTTGCAATTGTTGAATTATTTTAAATAGAAATCATGTTACAAACAAAATTTCAGAAAGATAAACTGAACGTAGAAATATATGAAAATGCTGAACAATTGGGTAAAGCGGCAGCAATTTTGGTTGCAACAGTTTTAAATAGAACGATTGCTGAAAAAAAGTATGCTAATTTAATTCTGGCTACCGGTGCTTCACAATTTTTATTTCTCAAACACCTTAAGAAACAAAACATTGCTTGGAAGAAAATAACTGTATTTCATTTGGATGAATACAAGGGATTATCGGAAACCCACCCGGCAAGTTTTCGAAAATATTTGAAAGACCGGATACTGAAGCAGGTTCAACCTAAAGAGGTGTTTTATTTAAATGGAGATGCACCAAATATTGAAACTGAAATTTTACAATACGAAGAATTGCTAAAAAATAATCCGGTTGACATAGCATGTATTGGAATTGGTGAAAATGGGCATATAGCTTTTAATGATCCTCCGGTTGCCGATTTTAATGATCCTCTTTGGGTTAAAACAGTAAAACTGGATGATGCATGCCGCCAACAGCAATACGGCGAAGGTTGGTTCCCAACTTTTGAAGATGTGCCTGAAGAAGCGTTAAGCTTAACGATTCCTGCAATTATGGCAAGCAAGTCGATTGTTTGTACTGTTCCTGATGAACGTAAGTCAAAAGCTGTTAGAAATACTTTATTGGGAAAAATTGACACCTCATGCCCTGCTTCCATTTTAAGGACTCATTCAAATGCAGTACTTCTACTCGACCAACATGCAGCTTCAAAAATTCATATGAAAGACTAAAAGGATTAGGTTTATTTATGTTTGTGGATGTTAAAGAAAAATGTTGATCCTTTCCCCGGTTCACTTTCAACCCAGATTTCCCCTTTGTGTTTGCTTACAAATTCTTTACACAAAATAAGCCCCAACCCTGTTCCTTTTTCACCCGCAGTTCCTTCAGTTGCAGTATTTTCTCCAAAATTAAAAAGTGATTTTATTTTGTCAAGTTCTATTCCAATTCCCTGATCAGAAATACTAATAGTTACCACATCATTTTCATCATCATTTACCTCAAACCAAACTTTACTTCCATGATTGCTGAATTTAATAGCATTGGTTAAAAGGTTCCTGCAAACCAAAGAAAGCATATTAATATCGGCAAAGATGGGAACACCTGTTTGAGGTATCTTTTCAATAATTTGAATATTCTTCTTTTTAGCACTGGAACTAACCTGAGGAAGTACCATTCCAAACATTTCTGAAACATTTGTTTCAACCGGATTAAATTCAATTGTTCCTCGTTGCGATCGTGACCAGTTTAACAAATTTTCCAGTAAAATATAAGCATTCTCCCCTGATTGTTTTAAATCGATAAGAATTGATTGTATGGTTTCTTTATCGTACTGCTGGTAACTTTCGAGTAATACCAATTAGACTTTGTAATGCCGCATATAATTAGTATCTTCAGGCATGAAAAATCCAGTAGATTTTGATATAAAAGAGAGCCTTCAGGAACTGAAAAACCTTAGGTTGAAACAACCCACT
>JABMQB010000390.1 GCA_013203525.1 Mariniphaga sp. | reverse complement strand
TTCATTAACCCTATCGGTTCTCCAACTACTATAATCATTTGCCTGATTCCAACTAACACCTACAACCGGATAATCGGCATATGCCGGATGGCGTAAGTAATTTCGAATATATGGATCATTATAGGCCAGTTCGTCGCGCCATTGATTCGTATCCGGTAAAGCGGCATTCATTTTTGCAGTATCTCCAGGGTACACGCGTTTTAGCCAATGAAGATATTCAAGATAATCCTGATTTGATACTTCTGCTTCATCCATATAAAATGATGCAACTGTAACTCTTCGAGGGTGGTTGTCCCAATTATACATTACGTCTTGTTCAACACGGCCCATAGTAAAAGTACCGCCCTCAATAAAAATCAGGCCGGGTCCGGCTTCCTGTTGATAACCCGATTGATATGGTATATCACCGGTTTCCGGATTGTTATAACTCCAGCCAGTTGTTCGAGAGGAGCCTCCTCCTCCGCCTTTGTTTCCTAGTAATCCACATCCTGATATGAATGCGGCCAAAAACACTACAGATAAAGTTCTTAGCTTCATTATGTTCTTTTTATCATTATGTTTTGATTGTCACAAATATAACTAATTTGTTCAAATCTTATTGTTTACATGAATTATTATTTTGGAAGTTATTTTAAGGCATTTGTTAATAACTTTGGCGTTTTAATTGAATATTGTTTTATATTGATATCTCAATAATTGACAATAAATTGCGTAATAATAGCGTTTTAGTTTAATGTTTTTTTGAATTTTATAAATGAAATTTTTTTCCTTATTTATATTAATCCTTTTGGTTGGATTTGCTTCCGGAGATATTAAAATGTTTTTCCGTGAATTATCGTGGGAACTTGATAAAAGATATGAAATTGAAGAAGGAGAAATAAAAACCTATTTATATTTTGAAGGTTGTGATTACCAGGATAATAATATTCCGGTTTACTTTGAAAGTATTAAGTTAGAAAGCGGAGAAGCAAATGTTGTTATTGAAAATATAACTTTTAAAGAATATGAAAGTGGATCAGATTTTATAGGAATAGAAAATATTCCCGATACATTTCAGGTCAGAAAAAATATTGTGAAATCCAGGGAGGAATATTTTCTGAATCTTCAAATTTTCCCGATTAAAAAATCCAGAGGGAAATTATTTTTACTTACCGGCTTTTCATATAAAATAATTCAAAATGAAATTTCTCCTAAACCAAAGAGTGCAGTTTTTTGGAAGTCAGAATCTGTTTTAAAAAGTGGATATTGGATAAAAATAAAAACTTCAAAAAAGGGAATTTATAGATTGCCGTATTCTAAATTGCAGGAATGGGGTTTTTCAACCCCCGAAAATGTAAAAATTTATGGTAACGGAGGTTATATACTTTCTGAACAAATTAATGATGAAATTGAAGATGGATTATCTCAGGTATCTGCATGGAAAGGGAAAGATTCTGGAGGTAATGATTGTTTATTTTTTTATACGCCGGGAAATGTTAACTGGACATGGGATCAAGCAAGTGGATTATTTAAACATAAACTAAATATTTATTCAAAAACTGCATATTATTACCTTTCTGAAAGTGTTGGCTCATCAAAAGAGGTAATAACTTATACGCCTGAGGTAGCTGATCAAAATATTACAGTTGAAGACTTTGATGAATACTCGGTATATGAACAGGAAAAAGTGAACCTGATAAGTTCAGGTCAGCAATGGTATGGCGAAAAGTTTGTAAGAGGAACTAATCATTCATTTACAATTCTTTGCCCGGGTAAGAAAAGTAATTCAATTGTTAAATTCCAAATTAATGGAGCAGGGCGTTCATCTTCAAATTCATCGTTTAAAATTTCTGTTAACGATTCAGATGAAATTGATCTTAATTTTGATTCGGTAAATACGGGAGATGCAACATCCTTATATGCAGATGAAGAAAATCTGGCTTTTGAAACAGAACAAACAAATGAAAGTCTTGATGTTAGAATGATTTACAGTGCCATTAATAGCAGTGCTGAAGCCTGGTTGGATTATATAAGGATTAATTACAGAAGGAATCTTGAATATGATTCTCCGGAGTTATTTTTCAGAGATTCCGAATCAGTTGGTTCTGGTAATGTTGCTGGCTATGTAATTAAAAATGCAAATTCGGGATTAAAGGTTTTTGATGTTACAGAGATATCAGAGATATATGAAGTGCCCTCTTCCTTGGAAGGAACCGAACTTCATTTTAAACGTCCGGCACATGAATTACGTGAATATGTTGTATTTAATCCAGAAACAGATTTTACTGAACCTGAACTGGTAGGTGAAGTCGTAAATCAAAATTTGCATGCAATGTCGGTCCCTGAAATGATTGTGATATCTCATCCCGATTTTTTGGAGACTGCAAACCAGCTTGCTGACTTTCACAGGATAAATGATGGAATGTCGGTAGAAGTTGTTAAAACGTCACAGGTTTATAACGAATTTAGCTCAGGAATACCCGATGCCACCGGAATACGGAATTTTATCAAAATGCTTTATACAAAAGACAGCAATACAATTAAATATGTTTTGTTGTTTGGCGACGGAAGCTATGATAACAGGAATTTATCAGGGGTCAGCAAGAATTTTATTACTACATATCAATCGGTAAATTCGCTAAATCCAACGGGCTCATTTGTCACCGATGATTATTTTGTAATTCTTGATGAAGGAGAAAGTGTTTATAATGGAGCTGTCGACCTTGGTATTGGTCGAATACCTTCTTCTACGGTTTATGAAGCACAAGTTGTTTTAGATAAAGTAAAAAATTACAATAGCCCGGAAGCTTTAGGATCATGGAGGAATATTGTTTGTTTTATTGGCGACGATGAAGATGGAAACCTTCATATGGAAGATTCTGAAACTTTAGCCAACACAATTAATTCTGACCATGGTGCTTTTATTACTTCAAAAATTTATTTTGATGCATATCCGCAAGAAGCAACTCCAGCTGGAGAAAGGTATCCGGAGGTAACAGAAGCGATTAATCAACGGGTAAAGAATGGAGTACTTATTTTGAATTATGTGGGACATGCCAACGATCGTTTTATGGCTGATGAACATGTTCTTGACGTGAGTAATATCAGTTCCTGGTCAAATGAAAATAACCTTCCAATTTTTGTAACTGCAACATGTGAATTCAGTAGGTTTGATGCCGATGAAACTTCTGCAGGTGAATATGTATTATTAAATCCAAGTGGCGGTGGCATTGGATTATTTTCAACCACCAGGGTTGTTTATGCCTATTCAAATTTTTTATTAAGTAAAAGTTTTTACAGCTATGTTTTCGACCAGGATGAAAATGGGAACCATCATCGAATGGGTGATATTATTCGCTTAGCAAAAACAGGTGTTTCAAGGGGAACGAATAAACGTAATTTTAGTTTGCTTGCCGATCCTGCTCTCAGGCTGTCATATCCTAAGTACCGTGTGGCAACAACCTCCATAAATCAAAAAGATGCTGATTCATTAACAGATACAATCAGGGCATTAAATAAAATAACCATTGAAGGCTATATTGCCGATTATAACGGTGATAAACTTTCTGATTTTAATGGAGAAATTTCGCCAGTTGTATATGATAAGGCATTTATGTTAAATACCCTGGGAAATGGTGGTGAGCGGCCTATGGAATTTAAAGTACAGGATAATATTATTTATAAGGGACTTGCCAGCGTTATAAACGGAGAATTTGAATTTAGTTTTATAGTACCCAAAGATATTTCATACTATTTGGGAAATGGAAAAATTATTTATTATGCACGGAGTTCAAACGAAGATGCACATGGATCATTTGAAAATTTCTTGATTGGAGGTTCAACTGAAGGGCAGGTAAACGATAACAATGACCCCGAGGTTGAATTATACCTTGATGATGAAACATTTATCTCAGGTGATGAAACAAGTAAAAATCCGTTGTTGTTAGCATATGTTTCTGATGAAAACGGAATAAATACTGTTGGGACAGGAATTGGCCATGATATTACGGCTGTTATTGATGGAGATTTGTCAAACGTTATTATTTTGAATGATTATTATAAAGCCAATATCGACGATTATACAAGTGGAACAATAGAATTTCCGTTATCAGGGCTTTCGGAGGGAAAACACACTTTGAAATTAAAGGTTTGGGACGTGGCAAATAATTCTACTGAAATTGAAATAGAGTTTACCGTTACCGGCGATTTTTATATTCAGGAAATTGGTAATTTCCCAAATCCTGTTTTAGAATATACTTTTTTCAGGTTTGAACATAATTTGCCCGATGCATCTTTTGATGGGCTTATTGAAATATTTGATACAAATGGACGATTGATAGATTCATTTAATACAGTCATTACTTCCAATGGAATGGAAAGTAATCCTATAAGGTGGGATATTTCACATTCTGGAATTCCGGTAAGGGCGGGAGTTTATATTTATAGAATATCTATTAAATCATTAGACGGAGCAATTACCTGGAAATCGGGAAAAATGAACATAATAAGGTAATTCTTGTAAATAAAGAATACTATTTTATTTATCGATACGTTCTCCTTTCTAATTAAATGGTATGTAAAACAATAATTATATATTTGCACTTTCTCAATTAACAAAGTCATGATAAAGATTTTAAAACTGATTTTTCTGATAATATTCTGTAGCTCGTTGGTAAATAAGGTTTCCGGGCAAACCACCACTACAGGAGCCAATGTAATTTCTACAGCAGTACCATTCTTGTCAATTACTCCTGATTCAAGGGCAGGTGGAATGGGTGATGCCGGCGTAGCAACAACTCCTGATATTAATTCTCAACATTGGAATCCGGCTAAATATGCTTTTATTCAAAGTGATATGGGAGTAGGTATTTCATATAGTCCATGGTTAAGGGCATTGGTAAACGATATTAATCTTGCTTATCTTGTTGGGTATAAAAAAATTGATGATCAGCAAACCGTAAGTTCATCATTAAGATATTTTTCATTAGGTGATATTGTTTTTACTGATAATCAGGGTGAATATATGGGGCAACAAACTCCTAACGAATTTGCTTTCGATATTGCATATACACGTTTGCTTTCCGAAACTTTTTCGGGCTCAGTAGCTTTAAGGTATATTCGTTCCGACCTTACCGGTGGGCAATTAATAAACGGTGTTGAATCTCATGCTGGGAATTCATATGCTGCTGATGTAGCTTTCTATTATTATAATGAATTCCGTGCCGGAAGAAAAGACAATATTTTTTCTGCAGGTATCAATATCTCAAATATTGGCGCAAAAATTTCTTATACTGATGGCGAAGTAAAAGATTTTATTCCAACCAATTTAAAGTTGGGAGTAAATTATATGACTGAATTGGATGACTATAATACAATTTCTTTTACCGTTGATATCAATAAACTTTTGGTTCCTACCCCGCCAAAAGATACTACTAATTATGATCCTGATGCTGTTATTTTTCCCGGTGGGATAAACTCAGATAAATCTCCTATAGCAGGTATATTCAGCTCATTTGGAGATGCACCGGGAGGTTTTTCTGAAGAGCTTCAGGAAATATCCTTATCGGCTGGTATTGAATATTGGTATAACCAGCAATTTGCCTTACGTGCCGGTTATTTTTATGAGAACCAAAACAAAGGGAATCGTAAATTTTTAACATTTGGTGCCGGTTTGCGCTTAAATGTTTTTGCGCTTGATTTCTCTTATTTGTTGCCAACGGAACAAAACCATCCGTTAGCAAATACACTAAGGTTTACACTTTCATTCGATGTTGAGGCCTTTGGTCGTCAAAATCGGTAATTATGAATTTCAGAATCGGCTACGGGTATGATGTGCATCGCCTTGCCGAAGGTGAAGAATTATGGCTGGGTGGTATTTTGATTCCTTTTGAAAAAGGGACAGTTGCTCATTCCGATGGCGATGTTTTAATTCATGCAATTTGCGATGCTCTGCTTGGAGCTGCTAATGTACGCGATATCGGTTTTCATTTTCCCGATAATTCTGAAAAATTCAATAAAATAAGTAGCCTGATATTGCTGGAAAAAACTGTTAATCTGCTGAAAAAGGAAGGTTATAGAATTGGGAATATAGATGCTACTGTTTGTGCGCAAAAACCAAAATTATCAAATTATATCCCTGAAATGCAGGCTTGCATGGCTCGGAGTATGTCTGTTGAAATAAACCAAATTTCAATAAAAGCCACAACTACTGAAAACCTTGGTTTCGAAGGCAGGGGAGAAGGAATATCTGTTCATGCCGTTGTACTCATTGAAAAAGGGTAATCTAATTATGCCGGGTAAAAAAACATTAGTAATTGGTGCCAGCACAAATCCAATACGGTATTCTTTTCTTGCAATAGATTCATTACGAAAACATGGACATGAAGTTGTAGCTGTAGGATTATGTGAAGGTAAAGTTATTGATGTGGAAATTACTAAAGAAAAAAAAGGCTTCTTGGATATTGATACCGTAATCTTATACGTTGGATCCAAAAATCAACCGGATTATTACGATTATATTGAAAGCTTACACCCTAGAAGAGTTATATTTAATCCGGGAACCGAAAATTCGGAGTTTGAACCCATATTGAAAAAGGCTGGTATCAAAGTTGAGGTTGCTTGTACTTTAGTACTCTTATCTACAGGACAATATTAATGTTTTATACATTTCAAAATATCAATCAGTTTGATTCATTTGTTAAGGAAAATGAAGCGGTACTTGCTTATTTCTCAACAAATGAGTGCAATGTTTGCAAAGTTTTAAAACCAAAAGTTGAGGACTTGTTTATAAAGGAATTTCCGCAGGTAAAACTGGCATATATCGAAACAAACCTATTACCTAATGTGGCAGCTCAAAACAGAATTTTTAATGTTCCTACAATTGTTATTTATTTTGAAGGGAAAGAATATATTAGAAAAAGCAGGAGTTTTGGAATTGATGAGTTAAAGGCTGAAGTTGAAAGGCCCTATTCGCTTTTATTTTCTTAAATTATTTTTAGATTAGAATAAATTATTCAACAATCCCTCTTCAGCTTCATTTGGCAAAGTAACTTTCAGGTTCGGATTATTTTTCATTGCCTCCTTTATTGCAAACAAAGCCGGTTTGTTCTGAGCCCAACCTCTTCGTGCAATGCCGTTATTTACATCCCAGTGAAGCATTAGTTTTATCTTTCTGTCGGCATCTTCCGAACCATCAATCATCAATCCAAATCCGCCATTAATAACTTCTCCCCAGCCAACTCCACCGCCATTATGGAGCGATACCCATGTAGCCCCTCTAAAACTATCGCCAACAAAGTTTTGGACAGCCATATCGGCAGTAAATGCCGACCCATCGTAAATGTTTGAAGTTTCGCGGTAGGGTGAATCTGTGCCGGAAACATCGTGATGGTCGCGGCCTAAAACTATAGGTGCTGAAATAATTCCATCCCTGATTGCCTGGTTAAAAGCTTCAGCAATTTTTATACGTCCTTCACAATCGGCATACAAAATACGGGCTTGTGAACCCACAACAAGCTTGTTTTTTCCAGCTTCGTTAATCCAATGAATATTATCCCGTAATTGATTCTTGATTTCAATTGGTGCATTTATTTCAATTTTGGATAAAACATCGGAAGCAATCTGGTCTGTTTTTTTTAGATCCTCAGGATCACATGATGTACACACCCAGCGGAATGGACCAAATCCATAATCAAAAAATAAGGGCCCCATAATCTCCTGTACATACGATGGATATTTGAAAGTACCTTTTGAATTAAAAACGTTTGCACCGGCTCTTCCTGCTTCTAAAAGAAATGCATTTCCATAGTCCCAAAAAAACATTCCTTTTGCAACCATTTGATCTACAGCATTTATATGTCTTTGTAATGATTTATAAACTTCAGTTTTAAATTTCACAGGTTCTTCAACCATCATTTTATTCGATTCTTCAAAAGTAAAACCAGCCGGATAATAACCTCCCGAGAAAGGATTGTGCAAGGAGGTTTGATCCGAACCAAGGTCTATCCTGACATTTCTTTCTGCCAACCTTTCCCAAAGATCAATTATATTCCCCTGGTAAGCCAGTGAAACCGCTTCTTTGTTTTTCCGGGCTTCCAACATCCGGTCAATAATCAGATCAAGGTCTTCATAAACTTCATCAACCCATCCCTGGTCATAACGTACTTTTGTTGCATGTGGATTTATTTCGGCTACAACACCTATCATTCCTGAAATAACAGCGGCTTTTGGTTGTGCCCCTGACATTCCTCCTAATCCTGATGAAACAAATATTTTTCCTGAAGGATTACCATCTGAATGAAGCCTTGCAGCATTTAAAACCGTAATAGTTGTTCCATGCACAATTCCCTGTGGCCCAATATACATGTATGAACCTGCGGTCATTTGGCCATATTGGGTTACACCCAAGGCATTAAATTTCTCAAATCCATCTTTTGATGAATAATTAGGAATCATCATGCCGTTGGTAACTACAACCCTTGGAGCATCCGGATGAGAAGGAAACAATCCCATGGGATGCCCTGAATACATAACCAATGTTTGATTATCAGTCATTTCAGCGAGGTATTTCATTGTAAGAAGGTATTGGGCCCAGTTTTGAAATACTGCTCCATTCCCGCCATAGGTAATTAATTCATGCGGGTGTTGAGCAACTTCCGGATCAAGATTGTTTTGAATCATAAGCATTATGGAAGCTGCTTGTTTCGACTTGCAAGGATACTCTTGAATATGCCTTGCTTTCATAGAATAATCAGGACGGAACCGATACATATAAATACGACCATATTTATTTAATTCATTTAGAAATTCAGATGCTAATATTGCATGATGTTTTATGTCGAAATATCGCAGTGCATTTTTAAGAGCAAGTTTTTTCTCAACTTCCGAAAGAATATCTTTCCTTTTTGGAGCATGATTGATTTTTTCTTCCCGAGATTTTATATCCGGCAAGGATTTAGGTATTCCTTCCAGAATTTGTTTTCTAAATATTTCGATTGACATGATGATATTTTTGGTTTATCTTATCATATAAGGTATCTGGCGGCAAATTATAAGGTTTCCCCGAAATATCCGATGATATTTAACACAATTTGATAATATTTGTCATTCTAAAAAAAGGAAAGAGTTATGAAGAAAATTTTGTTGGGAATATTGGCTGTAGTAGCTATATTTTTATTTTCAGGATGTGGATATAATAAAATGGTTCAATTGGATGAAGCCGTAACAGCACAGTGGTCGCAGGTTGAAAATGTTTACCAGCGTAGAGCTGATCTGATTCCAAACCTTGTAAATACAGTGAAAGGATATGCCGAACATGAGCAGGAAACTCTAACCGGAGTTATTGAAGCGCGTTCCAAAGCTAGTTCAGTAAATATTAATCCTGAAAGTATGACTCCTGAAGTTTTACAACAATTTCAACAGGCACAGGATGGGCTTTCATCCGCATTAAGCCGCTTAATGGTAGTGGTGGAACGATACCCTGATTTGAAAGCCAACCAGAATTTTTTGGATTTACAGGCACAACTGGAAGGAACTGAAAACCGGATTGCTGTTGAAAGGATGAAGTTTAATGAATCGGCACAGGCATACAATACGTTGATAAGGAAATTCCCGCAACTTGTATTTGCCAATGTATTTGGATTTGAAAAACGAACATATTTTGAGGCAACTCAAGGGGCTGAAAAAGCACCTGAAGTGCAATTTTAAGGATAGGCTGTAAATTAAAAATAATACGAATGTCGGTACATAAAAGATTAACCGAAGAGGAAAAAATTCAAATTAAGAACGCCGTAAAAATGGCTGAGCTTGATACATCGGGTGAGATTAGAGTTCATATAGAGGAACGCTGTAAAACCGATGTACTTGATCGAGCTGCTTTTCTTTTTGAAAAGCTTGAGATGCACAAAACAAAACTCAGGAATGGTGTGCTTTTTTATCTGGCAATAGATGACCGGAAATTTGCCATTTTAGGCGATGCTGGAATTAATTCTAAAGTACCTGGCAATTTTTGGGATGAAATTAATGAAGCCTGCCTTTCACTATTTAAAGTTGGTAATATTGCAGAAGGATTGTCTATTGGAATACGAATGGCAGGGATACAATTAAAAGAACATTTTCCCTATCAAACTAATGATATAAATGAATTAGATGATGAGATTTCATTTGGAGAAAAATAAAAATTATGTATAAAATATTTTTGATATCATTATTTTTTCTAATCGGTTTCCAAATAATTGCACAGGATATACCTTCGCGTCCTAATCCTCCAAAATTGGTGAATGATTATGCATCTGTCCTTTCGAGAAACGAAAGATCAAACCTTGAGATTGAATTGGAGAATTTTGCCCGTGAAACTTCCACACAGATTGTAATTGTAATTATAAAAAGCCTTGAAGGCAATGATATTTCTGATTATGCATTCAGGTTAGGCGAAAATTGGGGAATAGGGCAGGATGATAAAAACAATGGAGTTTTAATTGTCCTTAAACCAAAAACATTAAATGAAAAGGGAGAAGTTTTTATTGCTACAGGTTATGGTGTTGAACATTTAATTCCGGATGCGATAGCAAACCAGATTACTGATTTTGAAATGATCCCAAAATTTAAACAAAATGATTACTATGGCGGATTGGTTGCCGGCGTAAAAGTTGTAATAGATCTTACCCGTGAAGAATATACAGCTGAAGCATATTCTGAACATGTTAAGTCGCGTGGCAAAAGTAAGCCTTTTATATTCCTGATATTCATTCTATTCTTTGTTATTATCCCATTATTTCGAAGAAGGAGAGGACGTCATTTTTCAACTGGGAGGAGTAATTTACCCTTATGGATTGCCCTTGGAATGATGGGGTCGCATAGAAGCAGTCATGGCGGATCCTTCGGAAATTTTACCTCAGGAGGAGGTGGTTTCGGCGGCTTCGGCGGAGGTGGATTTGGTGGTGGCGGTGCCGGCGGAAGTTGGTAAATGCTTTTTAGTGAATATCTTTGTTGTTAACTTTTTTTAAAAAAGAATTATTTTTTCAGTTTTTTAGTTTATATTAACAAGCTGAAAATATTACGATTTAGGGTGGGAATTTGCTTATGGTTGATTTTGTGTTTAGGGGTTTGTAATTCATCAATCATCTTCAAAGAATCTTGTTTTTCCCACCCTTTTCTTTTTTACTTCAGCAGGAAAAATATCTAATCAGAATTTATAACTTAATCCAATTCCCAATAGTTGTTTAAATTGAACTCTCGGACCTTTTCCATCAAAAACACCATCTTCATTTTCATCAATATCAATTTTTATATCATCATCGTAAATTAAATTAGATATAAAGTTTGCAGAAAGAAAGTCGTTGATTTTCATATTTATAATTAAATCCCAAACAACATCAATATTTTGGGGAGTATCGAGGTAGTTTGAAAATAAAGATAGCTGTGTATCAATATCTACGTTTTTAACTAATGGAGTTTTTAACTGGGTTTTAAAAGTAGCTCCAAATTCTCCTCTGGATTTTTTGCCAATCTCAAGCCCAAATTTTTCAGAAAGACCCAGGTTGTCGACAATGGTTAGCTTGCCACTAAGCGGTGAAACAAAAATGGACAATTTTTCCGATGGTTTGTAATCAATACCAAGTGCCAGGTTCAAATATCCGGGTGCCAGAAAATTGGATATTTCATCAGTAACATTCGGATAATTATATCCGGGGGCAAACTGTGTTCGAAAGTTAAAAAGTGCTGAGTATAAAAGTTTTTCTGAACCTGTTTGTAAACCAAGTTTAGAATTCAGGTCTATTTTATCTTCCGATTTTGTTGCATCGTTTTTCCCTTCTTTTAAAAGGCCATATCCAAAATTTAATGTGTTTTCCCAGATAATTTTGTCCTTTGCATAATTTACTGAGAAATTTAGAAGTCCAACTCCTGAAACAGAGCTTTTTCCCCCGGCTGCCCAATTGCTAAAAGATACTTCGCTAAAATTTAATGATATATTCCCATTTGTATTCCAATAAGATGTATCTGCTTTTTCTTGTGCAAACAACGAAATTGTCAAACATGATAAAATTATTAACGGTAAAAAAGTTTTCATTACATGGTGTTTTAAGTTTTTCTTTAAATTACAATTTAACTGAAACATAAACAAAATGTTAAAGTTTAGCAGGTTTAATAATTTTTAAATTAAACCACATGATCTATCATTAAAATTGGATAAGGATATATTAATTCAGAATTTCAGGCACAAAAAAAGGCCTTTTTAAAAGGCCTTGAAATTATAATCGAAATATAATTATTCTTGAACATTAACTTCACCAATATTTTTATCAACTAGAATACGGCCACAATATTCACAAACAATAATCTTCTTGCGGCTTGCTATATCTAATTGCCTTTGAGGAGGTATTTTGTTAAAACAACCCCCACATGCATCACGTTGAATTGTTACTACTGCCAATCCATTGCGGGCATTTTTTCTGATTCGTTTAAAAGCTCCTAAAAGGCGAGGTTCGATAAAGGATTCTATTTTTTCAGATTTTGCCTTTAGTTTTTCCTCTTCAATTTTATTTTCAGTAGTAATTTCTTCCAGTTCAGATTGTTTTCTTTCCAGGTCATCCTGTTTTTCAGTTAATGCAGCTTTTGATGACTCTACCAATTCATTTTTTGTATCTGTTTCTGTAGTAAACTCTTTTATTCTTTTTTCAGAAAGTTGAATTTCCAGGTTTTGAAATTCGATTTCTTTTGAAAGAGAATCGTATTCGCGATTATTCCGTACGTTATTTTGTTGCTCGGTATATTTTGCAATTAGCGCTTCACATTCTTTTATTGCAATTTTTTTGTTATTAACAGAAGTATCAAGGTTTTTGATTTCTTCATCGAGGTTGGTGAGCCTTGTTTTTAAACCGGCAATTTCATCTTCAAGATCCTGCACTTCTAATGGTAATTCACCCCGTAACGTTTTAATTTTGTCTCCATCTGAAACAACGGTTTGCAATTCATGCAAAGCCCGTAGTTTTTCTTCAATCGAAATATCTTTTTCTTCTGCTCTTGAAAATTGTGTACTCATATATTTAAATTGTTAATTTTCAAACTGTTTAATAATAATTACAAATAATTAATCGGATTGGTATTTACTTCCGACAAACGGACTGCAAATTTAGGGAATTTTTTTATAAGTAATTCATAAAAAAGCTCTTTAGTAAATTGTTCGCTTTCATAGTGCCCGATATCGGCAATAACAATTTGGTTTTCGGCATCAAAAAATTGATGGTATTTAAAATCTCCGGTAATAAAAATATCAGCTTTAGCTGCAATTGCATTTTGTAGAAGAATGGATCCGGATCCACCACAAACCGCGACTTTTTTAATCAACTCTTTTTTTAGATCTGTATATCTGACTGTTTTTGTTTTAAAAGCAGTTTTAATTTTTTTTAGAAAATCTTCTTCCACTTCCGGCGATTCAAGTTCGCCTATCATACCCATGCCTATTTTTGAAGTTTCATTTTCGAGTGGGTAGATATCATATGCCACTTCTTCGTATGGATGAATTTCCAAAAGTGTTTGTATTATTTTCCCTTGCAATGGTGAAGGAAATATGGTTTCAAACCTCACTTCTTTTTCAAAATGGATCACTCCTTTGCTCCCAACAAATGGTTTTGAATTTTCGCCGCCCCGGTAACTCCCGAGTCCATTCGTATTAAAGCTACATGAATCATAATTCCCAATTGATCCTGCACCAGCTTTGAAAACAGCTTCTCTTACTTTTTCAGCATGTTCGGCAGGAATAAAAGTTACAAGTTTTTTAAGTAATCCGGAGGAAGGTTTTAGTATCCTGCAATTTTTCAAATTCAATTTTTCACATAATTTAGTATTCACTCCGTTTGAAATACTATCAAAATTAGTATGTGCTGCATAAATGGCGATGTCATTTTTAATTGCTTTAATAATGGTTCTTTCAATAAAATTGCGCCCGGTAAGTTTTTTTATTCCTGAAAAAATTAATGGATGATGTGCCAATATTAGATTACAACCTTTATTTATTGCTTCATCAACAACTTTTTCGGTTACATCAATGGTAACAAGTGCCGATCGAATTTCCTGGTTTGGATATCCAATTTGTAATCCTGAGTTATCGTATGATTCCTGATAACTTAAGGGTGCCACCGATTCCAGATAAGCAGTAATTTCTTTTAATATCATTCTTCCAGTTCTTCTTTTATATCAATAAGTTGTTTGCGAATTTCCTGAAGTTTTTTCACAACCTCAAAATTATTTCTGGTATCATCCAGGTTCTCTTTAATTTTTTTTTGAGCACCTTTTAAGGTTAGTCCACGTTCTTTAACCAAATGATAAATTAACCTTAAATGTTCAATATCATCCATTGTAAACTGGCGGTTGCTTTTTTGGGTTTTATGAGGTTTAAGCGAAGGGAATACACTTTCCCAATAACGGATAAGTGATGAATTAACATCCATCATGTCAGCAACTTCGCTGATAGAATAAAAATGCTTTTCTATTTTTGGTTTATTAAATGGCACTGAGTTTAGTCGAAACTTTGACCCATATTTGATGATATTGCAACCATCTTTTCGTATTCCTGAGGAGTCAGGTCTTTAAAGTAATAGTATTCCGGATTAACTGGTTTTCCGTTTTTATGGATTTCATAATGAAGGTGAGGTGCAGTTGAACCACCGGAATTACCAATATATCCAATAACATCTCCTCGTTTTACCAGCTGCCCTGATTTTACATTAAAGCCATTTAAGTGTCCATAAAGGGTTACGTATCCAAATCCATGGTCAATTTTTATTTCGAGGCCAAATCCAATTTTACTTCTTTTGTTTCCTTTTACGAGTGTTACCTTTCCATCGCCTGTTGCATAAATTTCTGTACCGGTAGGAGCAGTAAAATCCATACCGTAATGAAATTTCCTAATTTTATAAATCGGGTGAATACGATATCCCCAACCTGATGCTGTTCGTTTCAAATCTTTGTTTGATACGGGTTGAACAGCCGGAATTGAAGCAAGCATTTTTTCCTTGCTTAAGGCCAGATTCATAACGTCATCGTACGATTTTGATTGAATATAAGTTTCCTTTAAGAGAATATCTAATTTTGTTGCTGTTGTTATAACTAAATTAGCATTATCCATATTCTCCAGGTTCGAATATTTGTTGGCACCACCAAATCCTGCTTTTCTAATTGAACTGGGTATAGGTTCGCTTTCAAATATTACACGGTAAATATTATCATCACGTTGTTGAATCTCGGCCATTACTTTTTCAATGGTCTCCAAATCTTTTCCCATTAACTCATATTGAGTTAAAAGCCTCTGATTCTCACTTTTAAGTGATTTCATTTTTGGAGTTTCAAAGTAAGTAATAATGATAAATGTAATTAAAAGTGCAAGAGCAAGGCTACTTGAAAAATAGGTTAAAAAACGAGTAATAATTCGTTTAATATTTAATCCAATTCTTTCATAACTAAGAGTTTCAGGATTAAATCTATAATTTCGTTTTGCCATATTTTTAAGCTATCTGTTTTTTTAATTTTGAACCTTACAAAAATAACTAATTCCCTGATATAAACAAAGTAAATAACTTGCGGTCTTTTATTTGGAAATTATACTAAAATACTCTTCCGGGTTCATTTCAGTGGTGAAATAATTTAAAGGATTTAATTTTTTACCATCCTTAATTATTTCGTAATGCAAATGCGAACCCGAAGAAGTTCCTGCATTACCAACAAATGCTATAACATCACCTCGTTTTATGCTATCTTCTTTTTTAACATTATACTTTGATAAGTGGCCATAAAGAGTTTTAAAACCAAATCCATGATCGATTAAAAGCATTTTTCCATAACCGGAAGAAGCATAATTTAATTGTTCAACAATGCCATCGCCAGGAGCATAAATTTTTGTCCCAATATCAGCGGTTAAGTCAACTCCCCAGTGATATAGCCTTTTTTTATGGATAGGGTGCATTCTATATCCAAAATAATCAGAGATATAACCAATTTTATTTTCAGGGAGGGGCGAAATGGCGGGCAATGCATTATGCATCTTCTCTTTTACCTGTGCCTCTAATAACACTTCGTTGTATGAATTTAATTGAATACTTGATTTTTTTAAGAGAATATCCAGTTCTTTTGCAGCAGAAATTACAAGTTCTGAATTTTCCATATTCTCCAGTTGCCTGTATTTATCTGAACCACCAAATCCTCCTTCTCTGACTGACGGACTAATTGCTTGCACATCTAAAATTATCCTATACAAATTATCATCTTTAATGCTGATTTCTTTTAATGAAGAATCAATTCTGGAAAAAGTTTCTTCTAAAGCCTCATATTTTGAAATTAGCTCTGCATTTTTATTTTGCAAATGTTTTAATCCAGGCGATCCATAAAAATAAATAAACACAGTTACAAATAATGTTGATATTGCCAGTATTATGGAGAAAAATTTTAAAAATGAGTGGAGTCGTTTTTTAAGGCTGGGATTATCGGATTTATATTTTAGGGTTTTTACATCAAACTTGTAATACTTTCCCGGCATGTAGTAATCTTATTTTTTTCTTTTTAATTAATTTTTTACTCTAACTTTGCATCGATTTTTTGACCGGGGTATTTAT
>JABMQB010000389.1 GCA_013203525.1 Mariniphaga sp. | reverse complement strand
ATAGGTATTTCTATAGGAGGCGAAGGAATTGATAGTGATAAACTATCGAGGGAAATCAGAAAAATCAGGCAGGATTCAACATACAAAGCAATTGTATTAAGGATTAATTCGCCAGGTGGATCTGCTTTCGATTCGGATATTATTTTACGTGAGGTAAAACTGGCTGCCGAAGAAAAAGTTGTAATTGCTTCGTTTGGCGATGTGGCTGCATCAGGCGGTTATTATATTGCCTGTGCTGCCGATAAAATTGTAGCAAGCCCAAATACTATTACCGGATCGATTGGCATATTTGGTGTTATTCCTAATGCCGGTGAACTTTTGAATGATAAACTTGGAATAACCTTCGATGCAATTGAAACCAATAAACATTCCAATTTAATTCCGCTAACACGTTCAATGACTAATTTTGAAAGAAACCTTTTACAACAATATATCGAAGAGGGGTATGAAACATTTATTTCTCACGTTTCTGACGGGCGTGAAATGGAAAAATCAGAAGTTGATGAAATTGGGCAAGGCAGAGTTTGGAGCGGAGAAAATGCTTTGGAAATTGGACTAATTGATATGTTTGGAGGATTAAATGATGCTATTGACCTGGCCGCTGAAATTGCTGGGCTTGATGATTATCGAACGGTTTCATTGCCATATCTTCCCGATCCTTTTGAAGAATTATTTAATACCGGCGCAGACAATGTCAGAACCTGGTGGTTGAAAAAAGAGCTGGGTAAAAATTATAGGTTCTACGAACAATACAAAAAAATAACTCAAATGAAAGGTGTTTTAGCCCGAATGCCTTATGATATTGAAATATATTAAAAAAACAAATAGAATATCATAGAAGGGTGCTATCTACCAGCTGGTGTATAGTACCCTTTTTTAATATCAAATTAATAGTTTTCAAATTCAATTGAATAATCAGGATTTAGGCTTGGGTATTTTACATTTTCAGAATTTCGCCAGGAATTCAATTTTATTAGCAGTTCATTGGCTTTCTTAGGATTGGTTTCTGCCAAATTATTGTTTTCACCCACATCTTCTTTCAAATTATATAATTCTACACTTTTATCAATGTGCCATTCTATCAGTTTCCAATCACCTTCCCTAATTGCAGAAGAGGGGCTTCCCCCCTGGTTTCCCCAGTGAGGATAATGCCAATATAAAGATCCCCTTTCAAAATCTCTTTTTTCAAGTAATGGAACCATGCTTTTCCCTCCGGTATGTTGTTCAGGTTTTAAGGGTAATCCTGCCATTTCAAGGATAGTCGGATAAAAATCGTTACTGATAACCGGATGATTTTCAATTCCCGGTTGAAATTTACACGGCCATTTTATTATCATCGGTTCGCGAATTCCACCTTCATACATCCATCCTTTCCCTGCCCTCAGGGGTAGGTTTGTTGTTGGATGGCCTTCGGATGTTGCCAATCCACCATTATCAGACATAAAAATAATAATGGTATTATCAGCCAGCTCCAGTTCTTCCAGTTTTTGAAGAACGGTTCCCACTGCATTATCCATTGCTTCAACCATGCCTGCATACACAGGATGACTCTGTATTAAACGCCATTTATTTGTTGAACTAATTTGCCCCCATTCATCTTCCAGCCCTAATTTTTGTTTTTTTGCTTCATATTTATCTATTAAAATACCCGTTGTTTGTAATGGCGTGTGTACCGAATACATCGAAAAAAAAGCGAAGAATGATTCCGACTTATGTTTCTCAATAAAATTAATGGTTTCATTTGCCAGCCTTTCAGGCAAATACTCACCTTCTGGTCCATCTTCTAATCGGGGATTTCCATATGGAGCAAAATAGCCATTTGTCATATGGGTTGTATTCTTGTTTGGAGCTCCCCTGCTGTAACCACCAATATTTATATCGAATCCTTGATTTTCTGGCCAATAAACCGAATCGTAGCCCAAATGCCATTTGCCGGCAAAAAAAGTAGTATAACCTGCTTCTTTTAAAGTCTCAGCTATAGTTACCTCTTCCAATGCCAAATATTCATTGTACGATGCAGGTAGCAATGGTTTATTTCTTGTCCAATGATTTTTTGTAGTTTCAGGTTGAGGAGCGCCAAACCAATCTGTTGTATACATTCCTGCAGGGTATTTGCCAGTCATTATGCTGGCACGTGTGGGCGAACATACAGGGCATGCAGCATATGCATTTGTAAATCGAATCCCTTCAGAAGCCAATTTATCAACATTGGGAGTTTCATAAAAACTACTTCCATAACAACCAAGGTCATTCCATCCAAGATCATCTATTAGAAAAAAAACAAAATTAGGCTTGGATTCCTGTGTTGAACATGAAATCAGAAGGAACAGAATAAATACTAAACCAGAAATAAATAATATGCGCATGGATTTTCAGTTTTTTTAAATCAGCAACTAAAATTAATAAAAAAAGAGGCTAACTAATTAAAGAAAGCCCCTTTAGTTTAAATACTTAAAAACCAAAGGACAGAATCTGAATCAATCAGACACTATCCAACCCCAACTTCACTATACCCATTCTTCCTGTAAAATATTTCCTTTTATTCCAATCACAACTTCTTTAACCGGTACTTTCCTGGTAGCTTGTTGAGCAGCCATCTGCACCATTTGAGCCAGCCCACCACAACAAGGCACTTCCATTATTACTGTAGTGATAGTATTTACCTTTGATTCATCAATTAACCGGGTTAATTTCTGAATATAAATTTCTTTTCCCTGATCAAGTTTCGGGCAGGCTATTACAACCTTTTTGCCATCTATAAAATCCTTATGGAAATTGCCATAGGCAAATCCTGCGCAATCGGCAGCCACCAACAAGTCGGCACCATTAAAGTACGAAGCCGCCGGATTAATCAGATGCATCTGAACAGGCCATTGTGCCAGGGCCGAAGGAATATTTGTATTATCTGTTGCCATTCTTAATCCAGTTTTCTCAAATGAAACGGGTGCTGAACCAGCACAACCACAACCCGGTCCATCCTGATTTGAATGTTCCTTTTCTCCATGCATTAATTCATGAACTTCCTTAATACTAAATGGTAAACTTTCGCGATTTGCTTTGATGTAACTCAAGGCAATGTTTAGAAATTCTGTTTCATTATGTTCCTGTAGATGTTTCAAATGTGCAAATACTGTATTTTTCCCTTTGCTTATCATCTGAGCAATTACAACCTCCTCATTATAATCTTCTGCTTCACGTTTTTCAATGGTAATTGCATCAACCGGGCAATGCCCAATGCAAGCACCCAATCCGTCGCACATTAATTCACTGATCAATCTGGCTTTCCCATCAATAATTTGTAACGCACCTTCATGGCAATTGGGGACACAATCTCCGCAACCATTGCATAATTCTTCATCTATTTTAACAATTTCCCTGATCATTTCTTTTTCATTTATATTTTAAAACAAAATTATGCTTCATACGTTCTTTAACTTGTACCATTTGTTACAAACCTGAAATTATGGTGAATTTTGAATCGATAAACCAATGCCCATTGTTCCAAGGAATAAGTGCAGAATCAACCGAGTCTCTGATTGGCGGGATTCATTTCCAGATTAAAAAATATAAAAAGCATGATATTATAGTCACTGGTGGTGAAAAAGTTCAAAACCTTTATATTATTACTCAGGGAAGTGTTAAAGGTGAAATGATGGACTATTCAGGCAAGGTAGTAAAAATTGAAGATATTGAAGCGCCTAAACCTCTGGCTTCAGCATTTATGTTTGGAAAAGAAAACCGTTACCCGGTTACGGTAACTGCAAATAATCAGGTTACAATATTATCAATCCCCATAGATGAATTTCTAAAAATACTTCAAAAAAATTCTAAGGTATTGGTTAACTATTTAAACAGTATTTCTACCCGGGCTCAGTTTCTTTCACAAAAAATCCATTTTTTAAGTTTTAAAACAATAAAGGAAAAAATTGCCCATTATCTTTTACAGAAAGCAGGAGACCGGTTTCATTCTATTGAACTAAAAGAAACACAACAACAATTAGCCGATATGTTTGGTGTGGCACGTCCTTCGCTTGCCAGGGTATTTGGTGATTTGCAAAACGAAGGACTTATAAAAATCGACAAGAAAACAGTTACCCTACTGGATAAAACAAGATTAAACCATTTATTGCAAAGTGGTTAATAATCCTTTTTTTATCTTTGAGTAAATTAACCTGTTTTATATCCTGTTATGAAAAAAAGGTTGCTTATACTGTTTTCATTTTTTTCAGTAATAATCCTGGTTTTAGGATTTGTAATACAATTCAATAAAAAAACTGAGAAAATCAATTATATTCCGCCTTCAGGCCCGCATCTTGCAGCACATCGCAATTTTAAAATATCTGTTGATCCCCTTGAACAAAAAATCCCTTCAGAAAGATTATCAAAAGTTAGGGAAATGGTTAGGTTAAAAAGTGCCCCCATTTCAGAAGATATTATTTGGCACGAAATTCCTGCAAATGCCGGTGGAAGGACACGAAAAATGATGTTCGATCCAAACGACCATGAAAAAAAGAAAGCTTGGGCCTGTTCTTCCACAGGCGGGCTTTGGTTCAATCTTAATATCCACAATCCTGAATCGCCCTGGATACCAGTTAGCGACCGCTGGGAATCATTAGCTACTAATTGTATGACGCACGATCCTCAAAATTCGGCAACTTTTTATGTAGGTACGGGTGAGGGAGAAACAGCTTCTTACAGATATCGTGAATCTTCGGGAAAAGGTGCCGGAATTTATATTTCCACTAATGCCGGTGAGTCATGGGAATTATTACGATCGACAGAAAATTTTGAATATGTAAACGATATAGTAATTCGTATTGAAAATGGTATTTCAGTAATTTATGCTGCGGTTGCATCCGGATTTTATAAAGGAACAAACCATTATTCACAACCTTCTGAAGGATTATTCCGGTCAGCAGACAATGGAAAATCCTGGACACAGGTATTGCCTAATATTTCAGGAATGTTTACACCTTATGCACCAGCTGATATCGAAGTGGCTTCTAATGGAAGAATATTTGTTGGAACAATGCGAAATATGTTAGGTGAAGGTGGTGCTGTTATCCTGTTTTCAGATGATGGGATAAACTGGGAAATTTTCGAAGAATATCAAACAAAAATTAAAAACGAAAGCCAATTCAATAATCAGGACCGTTATTATAACATACCTGGCAGGGTTATTCTTGCAGCTTCACCATCGGATGCCAACCGTGTGTATGCCCTTTTTGAAAGTGCACTTGAAGAACATATTTATCTGCTGGGGCAATGCTATTACATCATACGATCGGATGATAACGGTGAAAGCTGGACTCAAATTCCAATTCCCATTGAAGAGGGAACAAATTTTGCCTACATAGCCTGGCATGCATTAATGGCTGAGGTAGATCCAAATAATCCCGACAATATTTACGTTGGAGGTAGAAATATGTGGAGGTCAGGTGATGCAGGTGATAGTTGGCAAATGGTTTCATCAACTGAAGGATTTCTGAAAGAACCCGGAGTTGATATGGATTTATATGTACATGCCGATATCCACTCATTGGAATTCTTGCCGGGATCTTCAGATACAGCCATTGTTTCAACCGATGGCGGGTTGCACTATGCTACTAATCTCACTCGTAAAAAAGCAAATTTCAGAGAAGCTAATTTCCTTTACAATACAACGCAATATTATACATGTGCTGTCCACCCCGAAAATTCTAACAACTATCTTTTAGGTGGTACCCAAGACAACAGTACTTATTATCTTGAAGGTACCGAAATTACACCTGATTCCAGAATCATGTCAGGCGATGGTGCATATTGTTTTATCGATCAGGATCAACCAAATATTCAAATTGCAACCATGCAATGGAACTATTTTGGGCTTTCAATCGATGGGATGAAAAATTATAATTATGTTGGAAGTTTCTATTCTTCGGGATTATTTATAAATCCAATGGATTATGACAGCCAAACCAATACCTTATACTGCAATGCAGGCATGGAATATGGTTATTACCTCGATCAGATATTAATTATCGAAAACCTGGGTTCGAATTTTAATGGACGGTTTGTCCAGTTAAACACAGAAGGTAATTCTCCTTTTTCGGCAGTAGAAATTAATACGCATTCAATGGTTCAAAGCCGGATTTTATATCTTGGAAATGAAAAAGGGCAGGTTTATAAAGTTCAGAATCCCGGAACAAATGTAATTGGCACTGAAATAAGTAATGGATTACCACAGGCATATGTTTCATGCATAGAAACAGGTAATTCTGAAAATGAGCTAATTGTAACTTATTCCAATTATGGAGTAAAATCGGTGTGGTACAGTCCTGACCAAGGAATTACCTGGTTTGATAAAGAAGGCAATTTACCTGACATTCCTGTTCGTTGGGCAATTACTCATCCACGTAATTCGAATCAGGTTTTGTTGGCCACCGAATCAGGTATTTGGTCAACAAGTAATTTCCTCGACCAGGATGTTATCTGGGAGCTAACCAATTTCGGAATGCCAAATATCAGGGTCGATATGTTAAAAATGAGGGAAACAGATAATTATGTTTTAGCTGCAACCCATGGTCGGGGTATGTACTCAACCACCTGGGATATCAATACAAATATTGGCCAGCCGGAAATTCAAACCTCAGTTACAATTTTCCCAAATCCGGTAGGTGAGAAATTAAATATCGAATCAACTCAAAAGGAAATTTCGGCTATACATATTTATAACCTAAATGGGCAATTAATAAAAATCGAATCTGCAAATTCATTAAAAAAGTTAACCTTAAATGTTAATGATATAATTTCTGGAGAATACCTTATTCAGGTTCTTTTTAATAACAAAACAATGTGTACTGAAAAAATGATAAAACAATAAGACATTACTTACTTTCTTCTGAATCATTTTGAATAAAAAATATTTTTATATTT
>JABMQB010000388.1 GCA_013203525.1 Mariniphaga sp. | reverse complement strand
TCATTATCCAATCTTTAAAGTGAGGATTTTTGAAGCAGGGAAAAGGTTTAAGATTGGTGATATGGGGAATAAGGATAAAAAATATGTTGAAGCAGCAAAAGGGACAAACTTATTTTTTGCAATTTATTGGAATGAAGAGAAACAAAAAAGGGAATTTGAAACGGTGCCATTAATAAAAGTAGTTGAACATCAGAAATGGAGGACAACCCTCTCAAAAGAGGAACAAAAAACAACTCCAATGATTCCAGTAAATAATGAAAAGGGTAAATTCCTTTTTTCATTATCTCCAAATGATTTGGTATATGTACCCACTGAAGATGAGTTGATAAATCCAGAATTGATAGATTTTACAATTATTTCAAAAGATCAGGCAGCACGAATTTACAAAATGGTAAGTAGCTCTATAGCTCAATGTTTTTTTATTTCAAATTATGTGGCAAAATCAATTCAAAATAAGATAGAATTTTCTGCTTTAAATAAGATGGAAAAGTCAGTTGAGGATATAATGATTAAAGAAAGATGTTGGAAACTTGACGTTGATAGATTGGGAAATATCAAAAAAATCATAAGATGATTAAACGAACCCTCTATTTCGGCAATCCTTGCTATTTGAAAAAGAAAATAGAACAGATGCAGGTTGATTTTCCGGATGATGAAAAAGATTCTAAATCTGTACCTATCGAAGATATTGGGATAGTGGTTTTGGATAATCCACAAATAACAATAACGCAAGGATTATTAGCTGCTCTCTCAGAAAATAATGCCGTAATCATCAATTGTAATTTTAAACACTTACCGTTTTCCATAATGCTACCAACAGCCGTTCATCATGCGTATACTGAAAAATTGCGTTACCAATTGGAAGCATCAGTGCCGTTAAAAAAGAACCTCTGGCAACAAACGGTAGTTGCAAAAATTAAGAATCAAGGTGCTTTGTTAGAATTGCTGGGAATTGATGCAGCCAGGATGTACTATCTCGCCGGGATTGTAAAAAGTGGCGATGTGGAAAATTGTGAGGGCAGGGCAGCTGCATATTATTGGAAAGTGTTGTTTGATGATTCGGAGGCATTTAAACGCCACCGTTATGGTGAACCTCCCAATAACTTATTAAACTACGGTTATGCCATATTGCGTGGTGTTGTGGCGCGTTCGTTGGTGGCAAGTGGTTTGCTCACTGCAATGGGAATTCATCACCGAAACAAATACAACCCATATTGTCTGGCCGATGATATTATGGAACCTTTCCGCCCTTTGGTTGACGAGTTGGTTTTGAAGATAGCATTTGATGAGGATGATTTGGAAGAACTTACTCCGATGTTAAAACGAAAGCTATTGCAAATTCCGGCAATGGACATAAAAATTGACGGTCAAAATAGCCCGTTAATGATTGGGATGCAACGTACAACTGCTTCGTTGATGCAGTGTTTTGAAGGTGAATCAAGGAAATTGGTTTACCCCGAATTTCCGTAAATGTCTGGACTTAACCGATTAAACCAATATAGGGTTGTGTGGGTATTTGTATTTTTCGATTTACCAACTGATACTAAAAAAGACCGGCGCAATTATACTCGGTTTCGAAAGAACCTGCAGAAGGACGGATTTTCTATGATGCAGTTTTCAATTTATACTCGACACTCTAACAGTCGAGAAAACGCCGAAGTTCATATTCGGCGGGTAAAATCGTTTCTTCCACCCAAAGGAGAAATCATAGTTTTTACCTTAACTGATAAACAGTTTGGAATGATGGAATTTTTTAGAGGTGAAGCCGAGGCGGATCGCCCTGAGACTCCACAACAATTAGAACTTTTTTAATTTTCCTTTTTAAAGGCGCAAAACCCTATTATCCTAATTTTTAAAACAAAAACCGTCTGACTCCTTAAAATCAGACGGTTACACAGTATGAGTTTTTTAATCCTAAATTTCGATCTAAGTCATTTTGTTTCAGCTTTTTAGTACTGGCATACTGTGTCAAAGATCGATAAAAATACAATATGAAAGCAATTCACAACAGAAT
>JABMQB010000387.1 GCA_013203525.1 Mariniphaga sp. | reverse complement strand
TTTAAAATTAACGCTTATGTCTCCAATCCGACGTGGATTAGCCACCATGAAAGGATTATGCTATGTTGGAGATAAAGTGGTTGCCGAAGGAGAATTTATAGCTCAATTAATAAAACACGAAGACAATTAACAAAGACTTGAACAATTATTATGAAACAGCCACTTGCTTATGTACATCCCGATGCAAAAATTGCCGATAATGTTGTAATCGAACCTTTTGTATCCATTGATCACGATGTAGAAATTGGTGAAGGAACCAGGATTGGATCCAGTGTTACAATAATGCCGGGAACACGAATCGGAAAAAACTGCCGGATTTTTCCAGGAGCAGTTATTGGGGCGGTCCCACAGGATTTAAAATTCAGAGGTGAATATTCTACCTGCGAAATTGGAAACAATACAACAATTCGGGAATATGTTACTATCAATCGGGGAACAGCTGCAAAAGGGAAAACAATAGTAGGTTCCAATTGCCTTTTAATGGCATATGTACATATTGCACACGACTGTAAAATTGGTAATCATGTAATTCTTGTGAATTCAACCCAACTTGCAGGCGAAGTAATTGTTGATGATTGGGCTATCCTAAGCGGATTAGTCGCTGTACACCAATTTTGCCATATTGGTTCTCATGTAATGATTTCCGGAGGTTCGCTTGTAGGAAAAGATGTTCCTCCTTTTATTAAAGCTGCAAGAGCTCCACTATCTTATGTAGGAATAAACTCAATTGGATTAAGAAGGCGAAATTTTAAAAACGATAAAATTCGTGAAATACAGGATATTTACCGTTACATATATCAGAAAGGATTAAATACAGCTCAGGCAGCAGAAATTATCGAAGCTGAAATGCCGGCTACACCAGAACGCGATGAAATACTTCTTTTTGTAAAAGATTCAAAACGTGGTATAATCAGAGGATATTTCCCTGATTAATCATCACTAAAAAATATAAATAAAGGTTCTGTGTTTACAGGGCCTTTTTTGTTTTTGAAAATTTAAAATTAACAGGAATTTTATTCCAACGGATTCCATCCTTGTGCTTGCAAAGGAATTTCTGAACCACCGGTTGTAATCAAATTAGCACCTTCTGATTTTTCAGTGATATGCCCAATTACCGTAATGTCGAAGTCGTTTTTTATCTTATCAAAATCATTTATCGGAAGTGTAAAAAGCAGTTCATAGTCTTCCCCTCCATTTAAAGCAGCAACCAAAGGATTAATATTTAATTCTTCAGCCATTTGTTTAGTCTGATTATCCATCGGTATTTTTTCTTCATACAGGCGGCAACCTGTATCAGAAGCTTTACAAATATGCATGATCTCAGATGATAAACCATCTGAAATATCAATCATCGAAGTTGGATAAACCTCAAGCTTATTTAATATTTCTTTAAAATCTTTCCTTGCTTCCGGTTTCAATTGACGCCCCAAAATGTAATCATACCCTATAAATTCGGGCTGTATTTTTGGATTAACCTTAAAAACTTCATTTTCTCTTTCCAGTAATTGCAAGCCCATATAAGCACCACCCAAATCACCTGTTACACAAAGCAAATCGGTTGGTTTTGCACCACTCCTGTAAATAATTTTGTTTTTATCAGCCTCTCCCAAAACTGTAACTGAAATTACCAGGCCTGTTAACGATGAAGTAGTATCGCCACCTACAAGGTCGATACCATATGTTTCGCATGCTAACTTAATACCCGAATAAAGTTCTTCAATTGCTTCAACCGAAAACTTATTTGAAATGGCAATACTTACAGTTATCTGCCTGGGTGTGGCATTCATGGCATAAATATCTGAAAGATTTACCACTACCGATTTATACCCTAAATGTTTCAGCGGTACATACATTAAATTAAAATGAACTCCTTCTGTAAGCATATCTGTAGATACCACAACTTGCTTATTTTTATAATCAATTATTGCAGCATCGTCTCCAATTCCCCTTACGGTTGAAGAATTCTTGAGTTCAATATCCCTTGTAAGCAGGTCAATTAAACCAAATTCACCAAGCTCCGATATCTCTGTAGTCCTTTTTGTTTCAGTCATTTTAAATTAAGATAAAATAGTATGAATTAAATCATCGTCGCTGCAAAATTACCCATAGTTTTATATCTTTGCAATTTATTTTTAAACAGACTGATTAAGGATTTGTTATACGGGTATAGCAATGTAATGGAAAATGGAAGAACAAGATAAAATATTAAACGAAGTAACGCAAAGCGAATATAAATACGGTTT
>JABMQB010000386.1 GCA_013203525.1 Mariniphaga sp. | reverse complement strand
TTGCCCGACAATTTTGGATCAATTGCCTGTCCCCCTTCTTCAAGTTCATGTATATTTTTAAATACTTCTTGCAGGTTAACTTCGCCCGTTTCAGTAAAAATGGCAATATCTTCCAGTGCACTTATTTTAGATGTAGAATAAGTCGGCATCCTCTTTTTTGTAGAAACCGATTCAACAATAATATTATTTTTTGCCTCAGCAACCATTTTAAAAAGACCACCATGGCCTGAAATCGATAATATCCCTTTCAACATAATTCCTAATTTTTGGCGAATATACTATTTTATCACAAAAATAGCTTATTTATAATTTATATCTAAATTAATCCCTGTTTTGATCCAGCGTCCGGGTTGGATAATATTTCCAAAATCAAAATATTTAGTATTAAAAATATTGGAAGTAATAACAAATAGATTTATATGCCTGAATTTATAATTCACTTTCATATCAAAAAGCGCAAAGGGTTTGTACGATACTTCAGAACCATATATACCATTCGTAAATTCGGTATAACTTCCATTCCTTTCCTGAAAAATTAACTTCCAATTTGCTGATACATTATTAACTATTTTATGGGTAACTGAAAAATCAAGCTTATGTTTTAAATTATCGAGTACATATCTTGATATATATTCATTGCTATTTTTTTTAAGATGATTAAACATGTAACCCGCACTTAAATGTTTTATAAATAATGAGTTACCTTGTTTTTTCCCTGGATAAATATCAAAGCTAAATTCTATTCCGGAACTGATTAGCCAGGTAAGGTTTTCGGTTTGCCAGATATTTTCATTTTCCAATCGAACCCAATCTATAATATTTTTTCCATCACGATAAAAATATGTGGCGTGCCCTTGGAAGTTTACAGAATTAAATTTTATCCCACCTTCAACCGACCGTGAAGTTTCAGGTTTTAAATCCGGATTACCAACATTTGTAGGTCCATTGTAATATAAATCGGTAAAAGTAGGCATCCGAAGTGATTTATTCACTGATACATAAATCTTTATCTTGCTTGCCAGATTGTATGATACATCTGCACCCGGAAAAATATTAACACCCTTTTTTAATACTGATATATGATTTGACATTAAACCAATAGAGAATGACCATTTTTTAAAATACAGATTATGCTCCAGAAAAACTGAATAAATATTCCTTGAATCAGATTTTGTGTATTGAGCATTCTCTCCCTTTATTTTAACCGGTGCATCTAACTCGTTTCCAAGCACATTACTTAAAATATGCTCACTCCTAATATTTGTGCCAAAGGCAGTTTTACCTAATTCCGTCTGAATCCATCCGTTCAAGTTAACACCAAAAACATTTGTTAAATGATAATTATGAGTAGAGTACCATTCGGGAGATTCTCTTCGGAAAAGTTCAAAACGGTCGAAATGGCTTCTCCAATACACAGTTGGTGTAAAATGAAAAGAACTATTTGATTTCCATTTTAAAGAAGAAAATAAGGATTCCGTATGCTCATATTGATCCGGAAATTTAGGTGTATAAAAACTATTTGCACCAAACGATTTTTCGGTAAATCCTAACTGATAAATTAAGTTACGTGATTTCCCGGCATCTAACCGGTAGTACAAGTTATATGTTTCAAAATCAGTATTGGGAATATAACCTTCTGAAGATTTCCTTCCTGCAGAAAAATACTGCCCAATCTTACCGGTATTTATTGATCCCGATAAACTTCCATCAAAATAACCGTGTTGCCCAACACTTGAGTACAAAGAAATTTGGTTCTCTGAAGGTTCCCTGGTAATAAAATTTATTGCACCGGCAAAAGCATTTGGCCCAAACACCCGCGATGCTGAGCCTTCAATAATTTCAATTCGTTCTATTTGGCTGAGGTTAACCGGTAAGTTTAAATTATGGTGGCCTGTTTGAGGATCGGTGACATCAACTCCGTTAAGAAGAATCATAACCTGATCGAAAGAACTACCCCGGATGCTGATATCGGCTTGAACTCCCTGCCCTCCCCTTTGCCTGATATCTACACTTTGTATATATTCAAGCAACTCCTGAATACTTTCAACCGGTGCAGCCTCAATTTCATTTCTCTCAATTACTATTACTATTCGCGCAACCTGAGATAAAGTTACCGGTACACGTTGAGAATTCACTTCAATCTCATCCAATTCATATTCCAAACTGGTGATAGTTGTATCGATTATAATTGTTGGTTCGTTTGTATCAGCAGTTAAATGATATGAAACCGGCAAAAATGCAATGATTATAATTTTACTAATAACCTGAAAAAGTGAATACCCTTTTCTTCCCCAGTTTTTAAATACTAATCTAAGATTTGTGTTTAATCTTCTTGCAATATTTCCTTTCATATCTCGCCAATTTAAGGTGGCAAATGTAAAAAAAACAAAACACCTAACATTTATTTTCGTAAGCATTAAATGAATATAAAAATGTAAGAGGCGCTATTGTGCTTATTTAGAATAGTTATAAATTTTCTTTATACCGCATAGAAAAAATCAACTAATAAAAGACCCAAAATTCTTTTTTTCAATACCTTATAGATTTATATTTGTTTAGACAAATTAAAAATACGCACGCCATGACTC
>JABMQB010000385.1 GCA_013203525.1 Mariniphaga sp. | reverse complement strand
TTATAATATTTTTTTTCAGCCCTGGCATTATATATTCCAGCTGTTACATTTTGAAAAACAGCAAGCCCGGCTGAATTGGTCCTTACTGTGTCGTCATTTATAATAACAGAACAATCTTTAATTGGAAACCCACTTTCGGTGTTAATAACCTGAAACCCTACTTCGTAAGGAGTTGTATAATCACCTTCTGCTTCAAGTGCTAACTGAATAGCATAATATGCAGGTTTTGCTTTATAGTTTTTATCAAAAATTGCAGGATAGTTTTCAGTTTTACTGCCATGCCCTTCATCGATATGCCAGGTATTCCATCCAATTTCACCGTTATTTGATTTTTCAATTAATATGTCAAAAAGAGCCTTATAAGTATCGGCTTGTTTTTCATAATCTGATGGCGTATTCCCGTTTAAAAAAACGCTGTTTTCTGTAATATGAAATTCAAGGTTATTTTGGTGTGCCCAATCAATTATATCCCTGAGAGCATCGGTTTGTCCTTTAATTTGTTCCCATCCAGCATTTATATGAGCTTGCCATCCAATTCCATCGACTCGTAATCCTAAACCTCTTAAATATAATATCGTTTTCTTAACTAAATTCCATGATAAATTAATAATGGTTCTTTCATGGTGATTGTATATCAGTTTTGTATCAGTCACATACTCACTAGCTATTTCAAATGCATATCTAATGTACAATGGTGTTTTGTTTTCATCTGAATTTTGCCCGATAATAAACCATGGAACTTCCCATCCAAAACCTGATTTATTTTTGTGCCATGCCCCATTAATAACAGTTTCATTAACAACATCCATATATTCGAAACCAAGCGTTCCATTATAACGTTGGCAAAGCGCCTCCATAAAATCTCTCATGTTTTTTTCCAGTTCAGCTGCAGTCCTGGCATCATCTTTAACCCAGTTTGAACACTGTGGACTTATTGGCCCATGCATTCGGAGTGTTTGACCATTGGTTGCGATATGGCCAATCCAACTATCAGCTTGGGACCAATTCCATTTGTCAGTATTATCAGGATGTATTTGACGTTGTTTAAAATCATTTTCAGGAGTTACATAACTGAATTCACGATCCAGGATTTCACCTGTCGCAGTTCCAAAAGCCCACTGCCCGGTTGTTCCTCCAATCAACAGATTTCCATCCTTATATTTATCAGCAATAATCTCACGCAACCTTCTACCGTCCGGAATTGGAGTTAACTGACCATACATGAAATAGGATGAAATTAGTAATGCGAACAACAAGTAAAACTGTTTTTTTATCATACCTTAATTACTTTACTTATAGCCATGTTCCTGAATCAATAAACACAAATTCAAAACAGGGTACGAATATAATCAATGCCGGAAAAACAACGAATAAAACCATATATGGAATCCCTTGTTCATATTAAGTCTTAATAGAATATCAGATCAGATAAAAATAATTGTAATGTATAACAATGAAGAAAATAATGATTTACCCTTCAATGCAAACAATAATTCCACTTTGTATTCACATGTGGATTCTCTGGGACATTCCGACACATGTCCGGAACATGGAGTACAAAAAATTAACAAGTCATTAAGAAACATTAACTTCTGAAACTTGTTCCTTCATTGTGACTTTTGAAGATCAAAATATCTTCAGATTTTATTTTATTAATACATTTAACAAAAAAACATGAAGTAATTAAGTTTAGTAATTATGATTGTATTTTGCACCACAATATCCTGGTCAAAAGGCAATAAACTTCCCATGATTGGGGAAAAAGCACCATCATTTAAAGAAAATTCAACAACTGGAGTGTTAAACTTTCCGAAAGATTTCGGGAATAGTTGGAAAATATTATTTAGCCATCCGCTTGATTTTACACCAGTTTGTACATCTGAGTTATGCGAACTTGCATATCAGCAAAAGGAATTTGAATCGTTAGGCATAAAAATCGCCGTAATTTCAATTGATGAGGTTGAGCGGCATTTATTATGGAAAAAATCAATGGAACAAATTTTACAAGCCATAGAGCGGTGTGGTTAAAATTAATTTCCCCATTGTAGCCGATATTAAAGGAAAGGTCTCAAGAAAATATGGAATGCTTCATAAAGCAGCAAATTCGACAAGAGATGTTAGGGGTGTTTTTATTATTGACCCTGACAATATCGTCCAGGCCATTAATTTTTATCCTATGAACATTGGACGAAATATGGATGAAGTAACAAGGATGGTTACTGCACTGCAACTTTCGCAAAAAGAAAATGTTCTTACACCTGCAAATTGGAAAGAAGGCAATGATATTTTAGTACCTCACAAACCATATTACACCAATGATTTGATTGAAAACCCGGATCTTAAAAACCAATTTTATAATGTTGGAGATTACATGTGGTACAAAAAGAGCAAACAATCCATACCTAAGGATAATAAAGAAAAGAAATAAATTGCTTTTGAATTTATTAACAATCTTATAATATTTTGATAAAAGTTTTTAAAACCATAAATAATGGAAACCTGGTATTTTTGGATACCGGGTTTTTTATTGTGTTGAAGTTTCTAAAAAATATCTAAAACATATAATTGGATTTGAATACTTAAATTTGTACATGATTTGTCGAATAATACAGGTTGTTTTTTATTAGTTGGGTGTCCGGTTCTGATAAGTGGAAATGAATTATTGATCGCTGGGAGCTGCTTATACCATCTGGTGTTGAATGGCTTGACCATATTCCGGATAAAATATCTCAATTAATTTCGAGAATATGAGATTAAATAAACGACAAAAAAAAAATCCCGCCAATGGCAGGATAGAAATTTTAAATGTTTATAGTTATATTAACTATGCCAGTTTTACATTTACTGCATTTAATCCTTTTCTTCCTTCCTCTAAATCAAAAGTTACTTCATCATTTTCTTTGACACGGTCTTTTAATCCGTTTGAATGTACAAAATACTCTTTAGATGATTCTGCGTCTTTAATGAAACCAAATCCCTTCATCTCATTAAAAAACTTAACTGTTCCTTTGTTCATAATATTATTTTAAAATTGTTAGTGCAAATGTACGTTTAATTATTGAAATTTAATCATTGATTACGAATATATTAGAATATTTTGTAGCTTTTCAAATTTATAGAGCCACTACATATTACTTTCCCTTTACTATTTTTTTCAATTTTCTAACACTAAATTTACCTACTTTGATATTGGCAGAAAACAAAATTAATATCGATCAGAGCAAATAATGCTTTATTATTAATAATTGGTTTTGATTATATAATCCATTATTTAAACATATCAATTAAATTTTTGTTATCTTCATACTACACTTATCTTAATTTAGTTATAATTCTTGAATGAAATAGTAGTTTTGTCGAGAATATCTCGTGAATATGATAATTGAAGGAGAGAAAATCAATAGTCTTTTATTGTTAACCTATTGAGTAGCAGGAATTATCTTTTTCATGACAAACAAACGAAAGGAATAAAATGTACGAAAAAAAGCAAGCTAATTTTAAATCACCCGACCTATCGAAAATGCAGCAAGTGGTAATTGATGGCAGGACAAAAATAT
>JABMQB010000384.1 GCA_013203525.1 Mariniphaga sp. | reverse complement strand
TTGGCTGATAGCGTAAACCAAATGACCCAAGAACAAATTATGTCAATTACTCACAATAAAAAATACTTGGATTATTTCAATGCGGCATTATATGGTTAAATTGGTATTATAATCTTTTTCAAGATATCAAATTTTATATGATTTTAATAACAAAGCATTTCAAATACTAACAAAAAAATGCCAACGATGTTTAGTTATCGTTGGCATAGAAATTATTTCGTTTGGATAATAATTCGCTTTATGGATTAATCGTTATAATCGATCCATCTTTGTTATAAGTTAACTCCGTAAATTTAACCGATCGCAGATGAGTTACACCTTTCGATAATACAGAATCGTGATAAAACAAATACCATTTTTTTTCTATTTCACAAATTGAATGATGATTGGTCCAGCCAACTACCGGATTCAATACCCTTCCCCGATATGTAAATGGCCCGTATGGGTTATCGCCGGTAGCATAACAGATATAATGCGTATCGCCGGTGGAATAGGAGAAATAATAAGTCCCCTTGTATTTATGCATCCAGGGACCTTCAAAAAATCTACGATCGTGGTCTCCTGCAAGAAGTGGCTTTCCATTTTCATCTAAAATAACCACATCCTTAGGTTCTTCTCCAAATTCAAGCATATCGTCGGTAAGGCATGCAACTTTAGCACAAAGGGCTGGTTGGTCAGCGGCAGGTTCCAAATCAAAAGGAGTATTAACATGCTCAACAAATTTACCGGTTTGCCACCGCTGAAGTTGTCCTCCCCAGATTCCCCCAACATAAAGGTAAGCTTTACCATCGTTGTCGACAAAAGAACATGGATCGATACTAAAACTGCCTTTTATGGCCTCTGGCTGAGCTTTGAATGGACCTGCGGGGTTTTTACCCGTGGCTACTCCAATTTTAAAAGCATCATCTTTGTCTTTTGCAGGAAAGTAAAAATAGTATGTACCATTTTTATAAGCTGCATCGGGTGCCCACATCTGTCGTTTAGCCCAGGGAACATCCTTTATATGCAAAGCTACGCCATGATCTATTGCTGTTTTATCGTTTGGCGAATTCATTGAAAGTACGTGGTAATCTTCCATACCAAAATGTCCCCCAAAATCATCTTCTGGAAGGCCTGCATCAATATCGTGTGAAGGATAGATGTAAATTTTTCCTTCAAATACATGTGCCGATGGGTCAGCGGTGTAAATATGCGTTACGAGAGGATCTGCAATAGGCTTCATCTTTTTTTCTTCTGACATGTTTTTATTGAATTAAAATTTTTAAATAAATATTTTATAATCACTGAGTATTAAGGTTTCGCCTTTCGGCCAGTTCATTTTGCATCTGGATTTCAATCTTTTTTGTTATTTTGTAGAAAATTAATATCCCAATCATTGCAATAATTCCAATTGTAGGATAAATACTTGTTGACAACCTTATTCCCTCAATTGCTTGCGGTGTTTGTTCAATCCAGTTAACATCAGACGGAGGGGCAATATATCCGTACCATTTTAAAAACATACTGCTTATAGCACCTCCAATTGCCAATCCAACTTTTAGTCCTACTACAACTCCGGCAAAAACAATAGCCGTTGACCTTCTTTTGAATTTCCAGTCGGAATAATCCGCAACATCGGCCATCATTGCCCATGGTACAGGCATTGTGATACCCCATGCGAAATTATATAAAATCTGAAGAAGAAGAACCATCATAACTGCTTTTGGAGCAACAATGTAAAATGCTGCTGCGAAAACTGCTGCCAGAATAAGGCCTCCGATAAATACATTTCTTTTTCCCAATTTTTTTGTCAGGAAATTGGATACTATTATACCAAATATAGCGGCGAACTGCCCTAGAATATTGGTAATTCCAAATACGTTTCCAACAGCATCCGAGTTTTGTCCGGCCAGCCCTATGGTTTCAAGAAATCCAAATGTTGCTTTATTTGCAGCATTCATAAATTCGGTAAGGCTTTGGTGATCCAGACAATAATTAAAATAAAAAAGAAGCATTCCATTTCTTATGGAAAGGAAAATAAACATCATCACAAAAACCGAGAACATTAAAACCCATGGGCGGTTACGCATTAAATCTGAAATATCCTGTTTAAGAGATTGTTTTTGTTTTGGGTCGGGTTTTATTCTTTCCTTAGTCCACGAAAATGTTAGAAGGAAAAACACAACAGCAAGGGCTGAAAATATCCCCATCGTAATGGTATAGCCTTTGGCACTGTCTCCTTGTCCAAAATAATTTACCATAGGTAATGCAAATCCCTGAATTGCTATTGTTGCCAGAACAACAAATATAAACCGGATAGAAAAAAGGCTGCTTCTTTGTTTTTGATCTCCCGTTATAACACCGCCCAGAGCTGAGTATGGAATATTGTTTGCTGAATAAACCAACATTAATAAAATGTATGTAACAAAAGCCCAAACAACCTTAGCGGTTTGATCCCAGTTTGGAGTCATAAAAGCCAAAAAGCCAAAAATACCAAATGGGATTGCAGTCCAAAGTATCCAGGGCCTGAATTTACCCCAACGGGTATTAGTACGATCAGCAATAACACCCATTACAGGATCGGCAACAGCTCCAACCAGCCTACCTACTAAAAAGAGTACTGCAATTGCAGTTGCGCTTATCCCAAATGTATTGGTGTAAAAGCTAAGTTGCAGTAACATTATTGTTTGAAAAATAAAATTGGCCGCAGCATCTCCAAGGCTAAAACCAACCTTTTCTTTTAGAAATAATTTTTCTGAAGTTGAATCCATTTTAGATTAGTTATAATTTCTGATAAAAATATAAAAGTATTTTCGTATTGATTCTTCTATTGCTTGTTTTATTTTAGCCAATGTTTGTATTAAATTATCACATTATTCTTCTTTTATTTCAGATTTTTCACCCTTGGCGTATCTACGTATTTTAATATTTAAGTATGCAAAAGCTATGGTCATAAAGGGGCTTATAATATTAAAAAAACAATAAGGCAGATAGTCGAGAGTAGCTACTCCAAGTACACGCGATTGAGTAGCGCCGCAGGTATTCCACGGAATTAAAACCGATGTTACTGTACCACTATCTTCAAGTGTCCGGCTTAATACTTCAGGTTTTAAACCTTTGTCTTCAAATGTTTTGCGGAACATTCTCCCAGGTACAACAATGGCAATATATTGGTCTGATGCTGTAGTATTAAAAAACATACACGTTGCTGCAGTTGAAGCAACAACACTACCGGTACTTTTAGCAACTTTTATAATGGGTTGTACAATTCGTTTTAATAATCCGGCACTTTCCATAATGCCTCCAAAAACCATAGCAGAAAGAATTAGCCAGATTGTATCAAGCATTCCTCTCATGCCAGATGTGCTTAACAGTTCATTTACACTGGCTTCGGAGGTAGTAAGGCTAATATCGCCAAACATCGATTGTATCACAGTAATATAAGATGCTTTGGCGTAATTGCCGGTAAAACCCGCAACATCTGTAATAATTTGTGGTTGAAATATTACAGCAAATAATGCCCCCAGCAAAGTGCCTGTCATTAATGCAGGAATGGGAGGGACTTTCAATATTATAATTGTTAGTAAAGCAATGGGCACTATAAAAAGGAGGGGTGTTGTATTAAAAGCTTCATCAATTGAAGTTTTAACTGTTTCAACATTTATTACAGCTTTTGAGAAATCGGCATTAAATCCAATAAATAAAAATATAATTAGAGTTATAATAATTGTAGGGACAGTTGTGAATGCCATATAGCGAATATGAGTAAACAAATCGGTTCCCGCCATTGCAGGTGCCAGGTTTGTGGTGTCGCTTAAAGGCGACATTTT
>JABMQB010000383.1 GCA_013203525.1 Mariniphaga sp. | reverse complement strand
GGTACCGAGGGTTCGAATCCCTCTCTCTCCGCATTACGGGGAAATGCGTTCTAAATTGTCTGATATTATTATAGATAATAAACATTTATATAAGGCATGAAATTTGTACCAAAAAATACTTCGGAAATTTTTATTTCTGAAATAAATATGTTTAAAACGAGAATCAATAATTAACAAAAAAATCTAAGAGATTATTAATTAAAATTCAAATCTATTATGAAAAGACTATTCGCGTTAATAGCTGTTATCGGGATGTTACTTTTTGTAGCGCCAAACAATGTAGTTGCTCAGGATGAAGCAGCTGCACAGGATTCTACCGCAACGGAAGTTGTAGATATTGCTGCCGATCCGGAAGAAGAAGCTGCAGCTGTAGAAGAAGAAGGTAGGTCACTTCACAATGAGTTAAAGAAACAATTTATTGATGGGGGCCCTCAATTCATGTCGTTTGTATTAATTGCACTTATTTTAGGACTTGCATTTGCAATCGAAAGAGTACTTTATCTGAATATGGCAACTTCCAATACTAAAAAATTATTGGCAAAAGTTGAGGATGCACTCGATAACGGAGGTATCGATGCTGCAAAAGAAGTATGCCGTAATACACGTGGCCCGGTCGCAAGTATTTTTTATCAGGGACTGGACAGATCAGACCAAGGATTAGATGTAGTTGAGAAATCAATTATCTCTTATGGTGGTGTGCAAGCAGGTTTACTTGAAAGAAATTTAAGTTGGTTAGCACTGTTTATTGCATTGGCTCCTATGCTTGGTTTTATGGGAACAGTAATTGGTATGATCGACGCGTTTAACTCAATTGAAGTTGCCGGTGATATTTCTCCTTCGTTGGTTGCAGGTGGTATTAAAGTAGCTTTGATTACAACCGTATCGGGTCTTATTGTTGCAATTATCCTTCAAATTTTTTATAACTATTGTATTTCAAAAATCGATTCGATAGTAAACAATATGGAAGATGCATCGATAACTTTATTAGACCTGTTATTAAAACACAATCTTAAAAACTAATTACCATTATGAGTAAGACTGGAAGAATTTTAACCATTTTTCAGTGGGTGCTTCTGGCAATATCAGCCATCCTTGTAATTTCACTTATGGTGAATGTCAGCGAGGTTGAATCTGACCCAACAATGGGTAGCTGGATTAACACCAATCTGATTTGGGCCTATATATTATTAGCAATTGGAGCAGGTGCCGCAATTATTGCAGCTATATTACATACAGTTACAGATACTTCGGCTTTAAAACAAAGCCTGATATCTTTAGGCTTTATGGTAGTTGTTGTTGTAGTTGCATATTTACTGGCTTCAGATGCTATACCTACGTTCCACGGTGTTGAAAAGTATATTTCAGATGGCACTTTAACACCTAGAATATCTAAAATGATTGGTACCGGTTTATATACTACTTATATCTTATTATTCATTGCAATAATTGGTATGGCATTATCATCAGTATCAAAATTATTCAAATAATACCATACGTGGTTTAATAATGGGAGAATAAAATTATGGCAAAGAAAATACCTGAAATACCGTCAGCATCATTAGCAGATATTGCATTCATGTTGTTGATCTTTTTTCTGGTGACAACCACAATGGACGTTGACAGCGGTTTGGAAAGATTGCTACCCCAATGGGTCGATCCTGATGAACTGGACGACACTCCACCAATCAGAGAAAGGAACATATTTACCGTATTGGTAGATATGAACGACCGATTAATGGTTGAGGGTAAAATTATGGATATTGAATACCTGCGAGATGAAGTCAAAGAATTTATGGCAAATCCTTATAACGATGAAAACTTAGCGGAAAAGGAATTAGAAGATATTCCGTTTTTTGGTGAAATTGAAGTTACCAAAGGAATTATTTCATTACGAAATCACGAAGGTACAACGTATGGTAAATATATCGCTGTTCAAAACGAACTGGTTGGAGCTATTAATGACTTGAGGGAAGAATTATCAAAAAGCAAATTTGGAAAATCTTATGACAATTTAGATCGAGATCAACAAAGTGCTGTGAAAAAAATTATTCCTTCAAAAATATCAGAAGCAGAACCTAAAAGAGCGGGAGGAAATTAATATGAGTAAATTTAGAAAAAACGATGGTAAAGAATTACCTCCTATTTCAACGGCATCGCTACCCGATATTGTATTTATGCTGTTGTTCTTTTTTATGGTTAGTACTACTATGCGTGAGGTTACATTAAAAGTACAAATGACTTTACCGCAAGCAACCGAATTAAGCAAATTGGAGAAAAAATCGTTGGTTAGTTATATTTATATTGGTACACCACATCAACAATACCAAAAAGTGTATGGCACCGAACCACAAATCCAATTAAATGATGAATTTGCTACGCTAAGGGATATTCCTGATTTTATTACGGCTGAACGTGAAGCAAGGGATGAGGCAGAAAGGCCATTGATGATTACATCTTTGAAAGTTGATGAATTTACAAAGATGACCATTGTCACTGACCTTAAACAGGAGTTGCGAAAAATGGCAGCTCTGCACATAAATTATTCTTCACGACAACGGATAGAATATTAATTGAAATGAATATAAATAAAAAGGGAAGCAATTAGCTTCCCTTTTTATTTTAGTCAATTTTTGAACATATCTTATTGATCTTTCAACTTTATCTTCAAATTTAATTCATCAAGCTGTTCATCAGCAATTGTTGAAGGAGAATCAATCATCACATCGCGCCCGGCATTATTTTTTGGGAAAGCAATAACATCTCGTATACTATTCAAACCTGCAAATAACGATACAAGCCTATCGAAGCCAAACGCAATACCGGCATGTGGTGGTGCCCCATATTGAAATGCACTCATTAAAAATCCAAATTGATTTTCAGCCTCTTCTCTTGTGAATCCAAGTTTATCAAACATTGTTGACTGAAGTTCTTTATTAAATATACGAACAGAACCACCGCCTATTTCAACTCCGTTAATTACCAGGTCGTAAGCATTCGCTCTTACATTACCCGGATCGATTTCCAATAATTGCATATCTTCTTGTTTTGGCGAAGTAAACGGATGATGCATTGCATGATATCTTTGAGACTCCTCATTCCATTCGAGTAAAGGAAAATCGACAACCCAAAGTGGATTGAAAATATTCTTATTGCGAAGCTCCAATCGGGTTCCCATTTCAAACCTTAATTCTCCTAAAGCTGTTTGCATATGTTTTTTATTTCCTGATAAAAGCAGCATCAAATCGCCGGGTTGGGCATCTAAAACTTCAGCCCATTTTTTCAAATCCTCCTGGCTATAAAACTTATCCACCGAAGATTTAAATGATCCATCATGATTATATTTTACATATACCAATCCTTTAGCACCAATTTGTGGCCGTTTAACCCAATTGGTTAATTCATCCAATTGCTTTCTTGAATAATCAGAGCACCCTTTTGCACATATGGCTCCTATGTATTCTGCCGAATCAAAAACTATAAAATTATTCCCTTTTACAGTTTCTGATAAATCTTGAATAAGCATTTCAAAACGGGTATCGGGTTTATCAGAACCATAATTTTCAATTGCTTCGGAATACGGCATCAAAGGAAATTCATCGATATCCAAATCCATAACTTCTTTAAAAAGAAACCGGGTTAATCCTTCAAATGTTTTAAGTACATCTTTCTGCTCAACAAACGACATTTCACAATCTATCTGTGTAAATTCCGGTTGACGGTCTGCCCTTAAATCTTCATCCCTAAAACATTTTACGATTTGATAATACCTGTCAAATCCAGCAATCATCAATAATTGCTTAAATGTTTGTGGTGATTGAGGCAATGCATAAAACTCACCCTGATTCATTCTTGAAGGCACAACAAAATCACGTGCTCCCTCTGGGGTTGACTTAATTAATACAGGTGTTTCAGTTTCAATAAAATTCTGCCCGTTTAAATAAACCCTTGTTGCATGAGCCATTTTTGCCCTTAGTTCCAGATTTTTCCTAACCGCTTCGCGACGAAGATCTAAATAACGATATTTCATTCTGATTTCATCTCCACCATCAGTATCATCCTGAATTGTAAATGGAGGCAATATTGAAGGACTTAAAACATTCAAATCGTTTAAAAATACTTCAACTTCGCCGGTTACAATATTTCTGTTTTTATTTGAACGTTCCTGTACAATTCCCGTTGCCTGAATTACATATTCACGTCCTAGTTTTTCAATCTGTTCAAATATTTCTTTTGTCGATTTTTCATCAACTACCAACTGAGTTATTCCATATCTGTCGCGGAGGTCTATAAAAGTCATAGCTCCCAAATCCCGGATTCGTTGAACCCATCCGGCCAATTTCACCTTATTGCCAACATCTCTAATCCGAAGTTCACCACAAGTATGTGTCCTGTACATAATAGCTTTATTTAATTTTGCTTGCGAAAATACGAAGATTTTAGCAATTTCGAGGTTTTTAAGAAATTGATTTTAAGATTAAAACAGTGCAAATGCCAGAACCTTTTAACGATGAATATTTTATGAATAAAGCCCTTGATGAAGCAAAAATTGCTCAAGAAAAGGGAGAAGTGCCTGTTGGTGCTGTTGTAGTTGCCGGAGGTAAAATAATTGCACGGTCGCATAATCTTACGGAAACATTAAACGATGTTACAGCTCATGCTGAAATGATTGCAATAACAGCCGCTACAAATTTTCTTGGTGGCAAATATTTGGATGAGTGCATTCTTTATGTTACACTTGAACCTTGCATTATGTGTGCAGGTGCACTTGGATGGGCTCAGTTAGGGAAAGTAATTTATGGAGCCTCTGATGATAAAAAAGGATATCATAAATATTCAGAAAAAGCTTTTCACCCAAAAACAAAAATCCAAGGAGGTATTCTGAAAAATGAATGTTCCGATTTAATTTCAGGATTTTTCAAAAATAAAAGATAAAAAAAGCCGGAAACTAATCCGGCATTTTTTCTTTGGTAGTGGTTTGTAAATCTACTCAATCAAACTATACTCTTTATTCCATGCTTTTTGCTTCCAATAATTTCCAACCTGATGCTATTAATAATATAGCAGGGATACCAAGTGTTATAATTCCCAATGATGCTGCCAATAATTCACCATTCGACATCGAAATAATGGACCATACAACGGCAAACATAAACATCAATACTCCTGATAGCCCGGTGATAAGAACTAATTTAGGAGCTCCAAACTTTATCCAGTAATAGCTAATTATAAAAGCTATTGCTAAAGTTATCCCCAATAATATCCATAAAAGCACCATAGTTTTTTCTTTTTGGTTATGAAGTAAAATTACCTCTATATCAATTTTTATACTATCAGGGGAAAACTGAATTTACAATGAGAAAATCCTTATTCCGGTTTTGATTATAAAAAATATGCTTACAATAATCTTTAAATACACCTTTGACTTCACACAAATTTTCAACTACAAATACTTTTAAAAATCAGCAAATAAAAAAGGCCGGTTTTACCCAGCCTTTTTTACGTCCTTAATTTCTACCATCAATCGTCCATTGTATCTGATAATACAATTACTTTCCATTTACTGCGCATATATGCTGTATGAATTAGTTCAAAATCTAATAATGTTATTACCATCATTTTAAATTTTTAGGATAGTGTGAACTTTTATATTCCAGTATTTTCCAACCGGCAAGTATTAATAGTATACCGGGCACTCCAAACGCCATCATACCGAGAGCTGCAGTGATAGGTTGACCTTTATACATTGCAATCAAAGCCCACACAACAGAGAACAGGAACATGGAGACACCCATCAGCCCTGTAAAAAGCACAATTTTGGGAGCTTCGAATTTAATCCAGTAATAACTAATTATAAAAGCAATTGCTGCTGACACACCTAATAAGATCCATAATAATATCATAACTGTAAGTTTTAGATTCTGATTCAAATGTAGACATAGAAGGTAGTGACTGAAATCAGGAAAAATCTGATTATGAGTGGGGGAATCCCTGATTAGGATTTCTATTTCAATGCATAAAATTCTATTCCAAAATTTGGATAGTAATTGTTTGGATAGTTAAAAAAGTCAATTTTTATTATTAATTGAATATTGTATTCCCCTCAGTGCACTATACCTCAGTGACTCTAAATCCAATCCTTTCTAAATCATTCCAAAAACCAGGATAAGATTTTGTAACTACTAAAGGATCTTCAATTTGAAATGTGAAACCTGCCATCGCCAAAGGAGCAAAAGCAAGTGCCATTCGATGGTCATGATATGTTGAAATTACAGGATTTTCCTGAATAGTTTCCAAATTAATATGTCCGTTCCATGCAAGTTCACCAATTCCTGGTTCAACAAGAGTTGCCCCAAATTTTGCTAATTCTTTTTGCAAAGCAGCAATTCGATCGGTCTCTTTAATTTTAAGTGTTTCTAATCCTGAAAAATGAAATGAGATTTTTCTTGCAACGCACAAAACTGCCATTGTTTGGGCAATATCCGGATTTTCAATAAAATTTAGATTTATGCTTTTTAAATTTTGAGAACCGATTTTAATAAGTTTCAATCCCCCTTCAGATTTTACAGTTTTAACACCGAAACTCTCAAACCAACCGGCAATTATAGCATCACCCTGAAGGCTAGGCAACTCAAGGTTAGCCAATTCAATTTCTGCTTAATCGGCCAGCGAAACAATCTGGTACCAATATGATGCACCTGACCAATCGGCTTCTACTTTAAAATCAAGGGGAAAATAATTTTGTTCCCAAATCTGAATTTCATTCCCTTCCCACTGGTATTTAATCCCAAACTTTGCCATCAGTTCAAGGGTTAGTTTTATATATGATGCCGAGGTAATTTTATTCAGCAATCTAAGTGTAAGGCCATTTTCAAGTGTGGGAGCAATTAATAATAAGGCTGTAATATATTGGCTGCTAATACTGCCATCAAGTTCAAGTAAACCACCTTTCAAATGTGTGCCCCATATCCTTAACGGTGGAAAACCTTTTTTTTCGATGTATTCGATTTTAGCACCCAATTTCCTTAAAGCATCAACCAATATTCCAATAGGCCGTTGCTTCATCCGTGCAGAACCAGTGATCTCCCATTGTCCAACAATTTTTGATAAATATGCAGTTAAAAAACGCATGGCGGTACCAGCATGGCCGATATCAAATTTATTGGTATTGGAAGTTAAAACATGTTGCATCACCTTTGTGTCATCGCTATCAGACAAATTCCGGATTTGATACGGACTATAATTAAGAGCATTAATAATCATCACCCGGTTGCTAATACTTTTGGATGCCGGAAGGTCTATTTTTCCGAAAATAGTTTTTTTTGATGCTTTTATATGATACCGCATTAGCCTGATTAAAATATTTTGGAATAGTTAAACTTGCCTAAAATAATTTAGAACTTCCAGAATTTCTGTTTTTGAACAATCCTGATTTATACAAAAATCACCAACCTGAGAAATTAAAGTAAAATTAATTCGTCCGTTTTCATTTTTTTTATCATGTGTCATTAATTCATAAAGCCTATCAAAATCCTCTGTCCTGATTTCAAATTTTCCATAAATCCTTTTTATCCATTTAACAAGTTTCCTAAATTCATCTTCAGGAAATCCTGTTTTTTTCACTGAAAGGTAAAGTTCGGCAATCATCCCAAATGCAACGGCATACCCATGCAAAACCGCACGGTTTTGTTCCATCGCCAGACTTTCAAATGCATGCCCGACAGTATGACCAAAATTTAACGCTTTCCGAATCCCTTTTTCAATTGGATCGTTTTCAACGAAATACTTTTTTATATCTACCGAATGGCCAATAATTTCTTCCAGTTTTTCATATTGAATTTTCTCCAAATCGAATTTTTCTAACTCCGCAAGATGGTCAGGGCTTTTAATCAATCCATGCTTAATCATCTCCGCAAAACCCGAAACAAAATTTTTAGAATCCAATGTTTTGAGAAAATCAACATTGATCAACACAGCATTAGGCTCACAAAATGTACCTACCTCATTTTTCAATCCATTAAAATTAATACCAGTCTTCCCTCCTACCGAAGCATCAACCTGAGATAATAATGTAGTTGGAATATTAATAAAATCAATGCCGCGTTTAAATGTTGTTGCTGCAAAACCAGCGAGATCAGTTAACATTCCACCTCCCAAATTAATTAAAACCGATTTCCGATCAGCACCATTTTTACTTAAAAACTCCCAGATTATGCCCACCGATTCAATCTTTTTATTTTGCTCACCCGATGGAATTAAAATTTCCTTAATTCCCTCCCTTTCGATTAAATTCTGAATATGTGGCTGGCATAATTTTTTAACAGTGTCTTCAGTTGCCAGAAATATTTTCCCCGAAGTGTATGCATCAATTATTTCAGAAAGTTTTATTTCAATTTCCTGTGAGAGAAAAATTTCTGATTTTATTTTTGATATTCCCATATTACCGTATTAAATTGCGTTAAAGTTATAACAATTTTATTTTTTGATCGCTTTACTTAAATGTAAGTGATCTCTTTTAGAAATTTGATAAAAAAAACGAATGGTAATTTCAAATAAAAAAAAGGCAACAGCATTAAAAAGATTATTTTTCCTAACCGGATTAGTAATGGCAATATTTATGCTTGTTATGTTTTTAAGAGACGAAAACCTGATTGCCATTTTAACTGGTGCAGCTTTTATCGTATGGTTCTTTATTTTTCAACTGTTCGATTTTCAATACATCGAATTTATAATTGAGGATGACAAAATAGTATTACGGTATTACCCGGCAGTAAAATTCGGAAAAAAGGAATATAACTCAATTGAATTTGCCAACAACTTATTACACGACGTACAATTCGAAAGTACATTTTTTGGATTAGTGACCGACCTTGTTCTGATTGTCAAAACCAAAAGAGGAATTGCTGAATATCCGTCAATAAGCCTTACGGCAGTTAATTCGAATGATCGAAAAAAAATAAAAGAATCATTATATAAAATTTTAGAAAAATAAAAGTTAAATACCCCCACAACATAATGGAAGATCAATTAAAATATAAAATAGCAATATCACTAATACCTGGAATTGGTGGAGTCCTGGCTCGCAATTTAATCGCATATATTGGAAGTATTGAAGGAATATTTAAAGAAAATATAAACGCCCTAAAAAAAGTTCCCGGAATTGGTGAGGTAAATGCCAAAAGAATTTCAAACCCGGAAATCATTAAAAATGCTGAAACTGAAATTGAGTTCATCCAAAAAAATAATATTAAAGTATATTTTTATACCGATAAATCTTATCCTCGCCGATTACTAAATTGTACTGATGCCCCGATTCTGATTTATGTAAAAGGAAATATAAACCTTGATTTTGAAAAAACAATAAGCATTGTTGGTACACGAAATGCCACCGAATATGGCAAGGAAGTATGCGATAAACTAGTTAAAGATTTTTCAGAAAGAAACCACCATGTATTAATTATAAGCGGGCTAGCTTATGGAATCGATATTCAGGCGCATAAATCAGCAATTAAGTATAACCTGCCTACAGTTGGAGTACTGGGGCATGGCCTTGATTTAATGTATCCTTCGTTGCATGCCGATACTGCAAACAAATTGCAGGAAAACGGAGGACTTGTTTCCGATTTTCCATGTAGAACAAAAATCGATCCTCCCAATTTTATCAGGAGGAACCGGATTATTGCCGGTTTGGCAGATGCAACAATAATTGTTGAATCAGGTATAAAAGGTGGTGCGCTAATTACTGCCGACATTGCTTCCTCATATAACCGGGATGTGTTTGCAATACCCGGAAGAGCTGGAGATACCTGGTCGATGGGGTGTAATAAAATTATTAAAAACAGTGGTGCTACATTAATCGAATCAGTTGCCGACCTGGAATATTTTATGGGATGGGAAGAACACGACAAAAAACCAAAAGCTTATCAGCAACAATTATTTATAGAACTCAATCCGGAAGAAGAAATTATCTGCAAGCTGTTAAAAGAAAATGATTCAATGTTTATTGATGAAATTTGTTCGGATGTAAAAATGCCTATGGGGAAAGTTTCAAGCCTGCTGTTGAACCTTGAGTTTAAAGGAGTAATTTCAGGTATGCCGGGAAAAATGTACAAAATGAAATAGCTAAATTGATTTATTAAGATTTCGTACTTTTGCGCCATGAAAACATTCGAACAGCTTAAAATTTCAAAATCAATATTAAAAACTCTGGATGAAATAGGTTTTACCGAACCTACTCCTATTCAGCAGAAAGTTATTCCTGTAATTAGGTCAGGAGCGAATGTTGTTGGGGTTGCTCAAACCGGTACTGGAAAAACTGCTGCATATCTGATCCCCCTTTTAATGAATATTGTAAAAGCAGAAGGTGATGATCCAAGAGTTATTATTCTTGTTCCCACCCGTGAACTTGCAATTCAGGGTGGCGATGATATTGAAGAACTTTCAGCAAATACAAATATCAGGCATGCTGCCGTTTATGGTGGTATTGGCTGGACTAAACATGCTGAAATGATCAAACCGGGAATTGATATTTTAGTATCAACACCGGGACGGTTGTGGGATTTATATAAAGCAGGTGCTTTATCGCTGAAAAAAGTAAAACATCTTGTTATCGATGAAGCCGACCGTATGCTCGATATGGGTTTTTTACCCCAACTCAGGCAACTTTTCGAAATCTTACCAAACCGGCGTCAAAACCTTTTATTCTCTGCCACATTTCCACAAAGAGTTGAAATAATGGCTGAAGAATTCCTTGACCATTATAAAAAAGTAAAAGTAGCTCTTTCGGCAACCACGGTCAAACAGGTTAAACAGGAAATTTATCTTACGCCCAATTACCGGACCAAATTAAACCTAATCAAACACCTACTTAAGGATGAAGAAACCTTTAACCGTATTATAATTTTTGTAAGAATTAAAGAACATGCCGAAGCGGTTTTTAAAGTTATAAAACGTAAAACCGAAGGCGAGAAAAGAATCCTCCATTCCAACAAAGGACAGTCATCCAGGATTAACGCTATCAATGCATTTAAGGCTGGTGAAATTCGTATCCTTATTTCAACTGATGTTTCAGCACGTGGGCTTGATGCCAGCCTTGTAAGCCATGTAATAAATTTTGATTTACCTTCAAGTTACGATGATTATGTACATAGAATTGGCCGTACTGCACGAGCGGGAAATAAGGGGGTGGCGATCACTCTAATTGATCCGGCACAGGAATGGCATATGAAACGAATTGAAAAGCTGATTCGAATGGAGATACCAAGAAAAGAAATTCCGGAAGATATGAAAATTATTAAAACTGAAACCAGTGAAAAGCAAGACCAACTCCGTGAAATAGACCGCCAACGAAAATTAGACGATCCAACATTTCAGGGGGCATTTCATGAAAGAAAGAAAAAGAGCGAAAAAAAACCAAAAAAATTTTTTAGTAAAAATTCACAATCAAAGAAAAAGAAAAAATAAAACTATTTCAAATCCATTTTTATTGAAACCTTTTTCTCTCCGTTTATTACAACCTCAATTGTATGCTCGCCCGGATAATGTTTTCTGGTTGACATGTTTGCAAACGAATGTTTCTTTTTTACGAAATGAATTCCAGGTTCAAGTTCAACCTCTTTAATCTGAAAAACTTTTGGTGAAGTTTTACCATTAGCTTTTACATAATGAGTAATATATTCGATACGGACTTTTTGTTTTTTCTCAGTATTTAAAATCAGGTTAAATGAAAAATAAATATTATCCCCGATTCCTGGAGAACTATCAGTTACTTCCAGGTTTTCCACTTTCATTTTACCTGGATTTGCAAATCCAAACAACATCATTGCCCGTTTATTTCCTTGTTTAAGCAATGTACGGCAGGCATGTTTAATAATCCAATTGGTATTTTTTGATTTTCCCTGCCAGCGTTCGCAAATTTCCAGTACAGTTTCGGAATGGTCTTTTGAAATATCGTTTAGGTTATTTGCCACACTTTTCCGAACAAACTCTTCCGGATCATCTTTTAATTTTTCAAGAATTGGCAAAATCAGTGATGGATCTTTTTTTAAAGCCGGAACACCAGCCGCCCATGGAAGTCGTGGACGGCAACCTTCGCTTGCAAACCGCCGAACTTTAAAATCACTATCATCAGCCCACTTATTCATAAATGCCATCGCTCCTTTTAAATCTTTATTCAGATATCGGCGGATACCAAATTCAGACGAACCACATTTAGTAAACTCACCCAATGCAGGCATTGAAATATCCCAGTATTCCATTCCAAAAACCTCAACAAAATCAGGCAATACAATCGCTTCAAATCCTTTAACATCAGGAATAATTTTTAAAAGAATTTTTATCGCTTCCGGAAAATCGGATGGTAAAAATTTGTGAACACTTAAGGTCGTATGCCGCATTTTTTCTTTGAGTTCCCTGTCAGGCCAATCTTTATCGCAAACAGCATTTACAAATCCTTCTGTATCAAATGGAGAGTATACTTTTTTAATGGTTTCAGCGAAATATTTGACTTTATCCAAAGGAAATAAAATGTCTTTTAATTTTTCAGGCATGGCTAATAGGAAATTATAAGTTTGAATTTTAAATGTTGAATAATGAATTATTTAACCTTATAAAGTTACGAATTGGCAGGAATTAATTCATCAAGTTTATCCAGAATTTGTTGCTTTGTACTAAATAAATCTTAATTCTGGTTTTTATTAAGAAGCCAATGTGCAAGTTTTACATATCCTTTCAGAAAAAAATACCAGAATGACCACTTTTCATATTTCATACAGCCGGCTGCGGAATTGATTTTTTAGCCCATATTGTAGAAATAATTAATCCGCTAATGATATGCCAAACGCCCCACCATGCAGCAATAACAGCCATTCCTCCAAGTTCCAGATCTGGCGGGAATATTTTAGGGTTAAAAATTAATACCAGTGCAAGCCCTGAGTTTTGGATTCCTGTTTCAATTGTAATCGATCGTCGATCGAAACGAGGTCGTTTCATAAGGGTGCTAAATCCAAATCCGGTTGCTAATGCGATGGCATTATGCAGGAGAACTATAAAAAATACTAAATGAACAAACTGTAAAAAGTTATTGAAATTGGCAGCCAATAAAGCAATCACCATTCCTATAAAAATTATAAATGATATCTGCTTCAATGGTTTTTTCAACTTAGCAGTTAATTTAGGTAAATATTGTACGCATAACAATCCTAAAACCACTGGAACACCCAATAGAATAAAAACAGTTTGAAGCATTTGGAAAAAATCAATTTCGATTGGACGAAGTAATGCACCTGAACCGGTTGCATTATACACTTTTAAATACCAACCACCCCAAAATGCAAAATTAATTGGAGTCATAAATGTTGCTGCAAGTGTAGCAAATCCTGTTAAACTTACCGATAGGGCAACATTTCCTCTAGCCAATGAACTCATAAAATTTGAAACATTCCCTCCCGGACATGATGCAACTAAAATCATCCCAAGTGCAACGGTAGGAGTAGGACGTAATACCAGTATTAGCAGGAAAGTAATTGCCGGCAATAATACAAATTGTGATATAATTCCAGTAATTGCTGATTTTGGCTTAAGAATTACATCTTTAAAATTAACCCACTTTATATTGAGGGCTACTCCAAACATTACAAAAGCGATTGTTATATTAAGGATAAATAATCCTGATGGAGAAAAATTTAAACGAACATGGTCGAGAACTTCCAAGGTTTCTTTCATAGTTTAGTTTTTAAGAACCCTTAAAATATAAAAACTATGTATTAAAACAAAGGTGTTGTTTAGAAATTGAAAAGTCATAACTTGCAAAAAATGGTGTTAATTATAATATTGATGATAATCAATAGACAGTAAAGAAATGCAAACTTTATTCTCCATAAAAACTAAAATTCTGCAATTAAGCTATTTGTTGGTATTTGCATTTTATTCAAGTCAGTTTTTCTATTTTATTTCAAATTACAACAGACTGCCTCAAATTGAAAAAACTGAGCTTGTTCAATACAATCATATTCCAAATATCAACTCTTCACTTTCATACTTTTTTGATTTCAATGCAAGTGATTACCACAACCTTAGTACTGTTTCTTTGCAAAAAAATCAACTGCTGGCTTATTGTTACGGCCATAGAATTAAAATAAATTCAAAGTTCCAAAAACAAATATTTTTATTTAATACTTCTAAAAAAAAATCTTTTAAAAATATTATATATCCAACCGAAGACGATACTTATTCATCAAAAATTTAGTGCCTCCTTTCAACATATTACAAGCAAATTTTAAGTAAATTAAATTAAATTTTTTATAAGTAATTTACTGATATTAAAATACAAAAATCAATACAGGAAAAATGAAGCCACAAATCAAAATAAAAGAATTTATTAATAATATAAATAATCCCACAAGCCACGACCTTCGCCCATTTAAATCAATTGTGGTTGAAATAAAAAAGCAAGAAAGTTTTATCAAAAGAAAGAGCGACGACGAGCTTCAGGAAATATCAAATGAATTAAAATCGCAGTTGCGAAATGGAATTGAACCAAACCTATTATTGGTTGATGCCTATTCTTTGGTAAAAGAAGTTTGTAATAGAAAATTAGGATTAAATCCATTTGATGTTCAACTAACTGGTGCTGTAGCGCTACATAAAAACAGAATAGTGGAGATGCAAACTGGTGAGGGAAAAACATTGACAGCAGTTTTTCCTGCATATCTGAATGCTCTCAGTGGAAAAGGAGTTCATATTTTAACTTTTAACGATTACCTGGCAAAAAGAGATTCTTTATGGATGGCACCGGTATATAATTTCCTTGGACTTTCGGTTGGTTTTATAACCCAGAAAATGAGTAAGCAACAAAAAAGGGATGCATATAATTGCGACATTACTTATGCCACAGCAAAAGAGGTTGGATTTGACTATTTGCGTTCGATGATTGCTTATGAAAAAGATGATAATGTTTTACGACCATTTAATTATGCAATTGTTGATGAAGCCGATGCAGTTTTAATTGATGAAGCACGAAATCCACTGGTGTTGGCAGGAAATATTATTGATTCCAATCTGGATTTTTATCAAGTAGCCGATTTTGCTCAAACTCTTGAATCCCAAAAAGATTATGACACTGATGAATACTCCAGAAATATTTTCCTTACTGAAACAGGAATTGAAAAGGCGGAAAAAAAATTCTCCGTCCAAAATTTAATGGACGATGAAAACCTTGGAATTCATTCCGCAATTAACCTTGCATTGCAAGCAAAGGAATTATTGAAAAAGGATATCGACTATATAATCAGAGAAAACAGTATAAAACTAATTGATGAATTTACAGGCCGGATTGTTGAGGATCGGAAATGGAGGAACGGATTACAAACAGCAGTTGAAGCAAAGGAAAAAATCAAAATAAATTCGGAAGGAACAGTATTAAACCTGATTACGCTTCAACACCTTATTCAGAAGTATCCCAAAATAGCAGGTATGACAGCAACCGCACATCAATCTGCTGAAGAGTTCGAATATTTCTATAAGATTGCAACTGTTGTTATCCCACCAAATAAAAACTGTATCAGAAAAGATTTACCCGACAGGTTATTTGATACTAAAAAGGAAAAACAAAAGGTATTATTAGAAAAAGTACGAAAGGTACATCAAACAGGCCAACCTATTTTAATCGGAACATTAACCGTTAAAGAATCGGAGGAATTAGCAGTGATTTTTAAAAACAATCAAATTCATTGTGAAGTTCTAAATGCAAAAAACGATGAGTTGGAAGCAGCTATTATTGCCGATGCCGGGAAGATAAGTGCAGTCACAATTTCGACCAATATGGCTGGAAGAGGAACTGATATTTTACTTGGAGGCAAAGAAGGGATTTCGCGTAATAAAATTATTGAACTGGGTGGTTTATACGTATTTGGTACAAACAAACATGAAAGTTCAAGGATTGACAACCAGTTAAAAGGCAGGGCTGGAAGACAGGGCGACATTGGTATTTCAGAGTTTTTTATCAGTATGGAAGACGACTTAATGGTTCGCTATAAACTAAAGGATTCCATTCCGAAAAGAATTAAAAAATTAACTAATAACCAGCTAAAAAATAAACTATTATTAAATACAATTAATCATATTCAACGTGTAATCGAAGGACAAATGTTTGATATCAGAAGAACACTTTTTGATTATTCTTCAATTATTGAGAAACAAAGAGTAATTCTTCAAAATGAAAGGGAAAAGCTTTTATACCAATTAGACTTTGTAATGCCGCATATAATTAGTATCTTCAGGCATGAAAAATCCAGTAGATTTTGATATAAAAGAG
>JABMQB010000382.1 GCA_013203525.1 Mariniphaga sp. | reverse complement strand
TTTCCGGGCAATTAGAAAAACTCCTCCCGGGACCTTGTCTTCATTTATATAAGATTGAATATGTTGATCGATCAATTCCAATCGTGAAGAATTGAATCCAACGGATTCTGGCGTTACAATTTCCAGATTGGAACCGGCTGGTTGGCAATAAACAAAAGTGAAAATGATTAGCAGACTGAAAGTGTAATTAATGGTTTTCATTATTAATAAGTTTTGGTTTTTTATAAAAATAGTATTTCTGATTTATATATGAAAATTGATAATTTGGGGGTGAAATAAAAAAGGATCCGAAAATATTCCGGATCCTTACTCAATACATAGAAAAAAATCTTACCTCCCTAAACGGTATGAAAGTTTAACGAGGAAAATATTGTAAGGATTTTCATCAAAAATTCCCTGAAAATCTCTTGAGAAATCAAATGAACCTTCACCTGAATAACCACTTCTGTTTTGAGTCCAGACTAAAAATAATGTCGATCCTGGTTGGTATTCCCATCGAACAACCAGATTGGAAATTAATTCTTTGATATTAAAATCGGGTTTGCCAAAACTATAGTCGGTTGAATTATCACGGTCTTCATCAATATTCCATGTTTCATCTCCTGAATTATAGGATATCTGATTGGAATCAAACAAATGGTATCGATCTGATAAATTATCAGCTTTACTGTCAGTTATATATTTGAAGTTATTATATTTCCCGGTTGCGATAAAGGGTTGGCCCCAATATTGAATTGATAGGTCAGGAGTAATATTATAATTAATCCTTAATGACATATTGAGAGTTTTCCGATCAATATGAGCAAAAATATAACGTGTTTCATTCTGATGATCGCGTTGAGTTACATATTGTAATTGGTCGCTGTATTTACTAATTCCTGGAGAAATATTAATATTTAATGTTTTCATTGGGCGGTAGCCAATCCCAAAGTTATATCGTGTATTTCTTCTGAAATTTTTTTCATTGCTAATATAATGTCCTGTTGAAAAATTAGGAGTCAGCTTTTTCTGCTGGTTACTGTTAAATCCAAGGTTAATGTTTTTATATCCGGGAATTTTTAATGCCGGCCCTCCACGCAATGCTGAATTGAATAATTGGTTGCCACTCAAATTAAAGCTTCCAAACACACGCCAAAAGTTTTTTAACTGGCTGCCAGCATTTATGTTACCGCCAATAACTTTTATGTTACCACCAAAATCCATACTCACCCATTGGTTAAGATTAAGGTTTGCTTCACGAAAAATAAGAAATGGTTTATAAAAACGGTAACCAGTCCAGAAAACCTGCATAATATCATCGGGTGCCTGAAGGTAGCCAACATCGTTTAATTCAAGGCCCGGAGATTTCCATGAAAATGCTAATAGGAATTTCTGATTTCCATCAAACTCCCACAAGGTTAATTTACCTCCTTGTCCTGTTAACGATGTTCGTGAAGTATCAAGTGTCATATAATCAGCATCGGGACGTTGGAAACCCCGAGTAAATGATTTCTGTGTTCGTGTAATAGCTTCTGTTGCACCTGTTACATGGCTAAAATAGCTACTAAAATCAAGTTGCCATTTTTTATCATTCCATTTATGAACTAAATCGATACCGCCGGAGTATGCAGATTTGTGAAGGTATTCCATATGGGAGTCGTCAATATTTCTGTTTACTGCAGTAAACATTCCACCGAGGTAGGTATTTCCCTCATTATAATCTTTTTGCAAACGTCCAATAAAATAATTGGTTAATGGTTCTACGCTTTGAGTACGTCCATTTCCTATCCCTTTGATTTCTGCTTTTTCTTCGGCAGTAACACTTTCAAGTACACCAATTGACCAACCTGATTTTGTTTTTCCGGTTATTTTTGCGGCACCAAGTATTCTGGTTGCATCAGGAATATCAGCATATTCACCACTATTTAAATCAGGGTAGTAATTAGGCCTGCGGCCAATACGTCTTGAATAAAACAATCCATCATAAGCTAAATCCCCATCCCCAAAATTTAATTTATAGGTAAGAATGTTTTTTCCTTCAATAAAAAAAGGCCGTTTTTCCTCAAAAAAGGTTTCATAGGTCGAGAGGTTAACTTCCGAAGGATCGGCTTCAACCTGTCCGAAATCAGGATTAACAGTTAAATCAAGTGTGAGATAATTTGTTAAACCAATTTTTGCATCAAAGCCAATATCAAAATTGTCTTTTTTACCAGATTCAAGAAAAGGATTATTTTCTACCTGTTTAAACCGGTCGGTTCGGGCAACTACATATGGCATAATATCAAGGTTGTTTTTTGGTTTGATATTTTTAATTCCATCCATTGTGCCAAATTGTGAAACAAAACCACTTTTTTCACGTTGCATAGGTTGCCAGGACGAAAGCTCCTCTTTTCTGAAAATAAAACGCAATACCTGCATACCCCAAAGTTGTTCATCTCCCTCTTCAAATCGGAGCTGTGTTAAAGGAATCCGCATTTCGGCATTCCACCCATAATCAGCCAGTGAGGTTTTTACAAACCAAATTGGATCCCAGGTATTGTCTTCATTCTCACCATCGTTACTCATTACAAAATCTGATTTTACTCCTGCTGCCGAAACTATAAAAGCAAATGCGGTCCGCATATCGTGATAAGTATCAAACATAATTCCCACAAGGTCACCATCTGTAACATCCCGGCGGGTCATGCGCATCGAAATACTGTCGGGACTGGTATCCAATGATTTTATAGCAACATAAATGTTGTTTTCATCATATAAAACGGCAAACTCGGATTGTTGGAAAGGAGGATTACCTTCGATTGGTTCGTGTTGAATAAACTGGTTTTCCCAAACAGCAGTTTCCCAAACTTCCTCATTAAAATCTCCATCAATAGAGATATTTAAGTCATTTAAATTTTTAGCGGGATAATTCTTTTTTACAATTTCCTGAGCATTAAGCGTTGTAATTAAAAACAACATGCATAAAAACGACGCGAGTTTCATTCTAAGGTTTTAAGTTTCTGTATAATTGTTTCTGTATTAATAAAGGAGACTACAAAACCTTGTTTCCGTTACACTATTATTGGGATTTTTCAGTAAAAATCGACGTAATTTATGAAATGCTATACAAGATGAATGATTTGTAGTATTAAATTATAAAAAATGACTATTAAATTTTGAAAACAAATTCGTTTAAAGGATTTCTTTTTCTTTCCGCCAGCTCCCTTTTTTTCTGATCTTCTGGCAATGATTCAGGATTACCAGCAAATCCAATTGCAAAAACGGTAACAGGTTCTAAATAGTCAATATCAAGTTTAAGGAATTCTGATATTCCTTCTTTATCAAATCCTGCCATTTGGTGTGCTTGTAAACCCATTTCTGCAGCCTGGATTGCTACGGAAATATTTGCTGCACCCAGGTCATGTAATGCATTACGATTTGGCCTGTTTTTATAGTCATAATTTTTTTTGACTACTGACACTATCAGAAGCCGGGCATTTTTTGCCCAGGTTTGATTCCCTGGCATTAAAAAGTCAACCAGTTTATTGAATTTTTCCTGATCAGTTTGTTGTGCATAAAAATATTTCCATGGTTGTTCATTCATTGCAGACGGTGCCCATCTTGCTGCTTCGAACAGCAGTTCAATCATTTCAGCGGTAACTTCCTTTTCCGAAAAAACCCTTGGGCTCCACCTGTTTTTTATGGCTAAATTAAGTTTCATTAATATTTTTATTTTCCGGATAGTAAAAGTAGCCTTTTTTTAGGAAATTGTTTTCAGCTAGAACTACAGCGGATGGATAGAATAAAAGTAAATTGCTTAATTTCAGGATTTTATTAGTTGTAAATCTAACAATATTATTTTTTGCCTTTAAAAATCATTTTTCCTGTTTCGTAAAAATAATCAGAATGAATGCTATAAAAATAAATCCCGGAAGCATACGAAGTGCCATCAAAAATTATTTGATGTTCTCCTGAGTTCAATCTTACTCCATTAATCAATTCAGATACAATTTCCCCATTTGCATTAAATATATTAAGACGTACTTTTGAACTTTTTTGTAAAGAAAATTCTATGGTTGTATAACTATCAAATGGATTGGGATAAATCCGGCAAAAGCGAGTTTGTTTCTCAAATATTTTGATATTGGTGCTGTTCCCATTTTTCCCGAAAAACGTGATATGCGATGCTTCAGTTCCCTCAATTACATCTCCCGTAGATTGCCCTTTCAGAAGTTCAATCCGTAATGTAAGTGTATCTCCTTGTTGAATAGAGAAGGGTTCCCAGATGAATGTTTCTGCCGGATACGGATTTGGTGTGGAGTTCCCATATTGCACCTTGTAATAAGCCCATGCTACTCTGTTATAATTGCCGTTTTTAAGATGATACAGGCTCATTTCAAATGGTGTATAAGTTTGCCAAGGATCTCCATCGCATTTTAGTTTCATATACATGGCAATACTATCTATACTAAAATTTTTTGTTGCTGTACCTGTCCATCGTTGAACAATGTAGTCATCTAAATAGTTAAAATTTACGTGTCTGTTTCCTTCCCAGTTTGGGAGATCTTCGGAAAGAAAATGATCAAGCGCCCATTGTGAATCTGTATGTGTGTTTAAATACATCCGATAAACGTTTGTGTCTTCTTTATTTGAAAGATAGTTAACATTCCCGGTATTTTTATTATCGTGTCTGAATTTTGGCCAGCTGGAATTTGCCAGTCCTTTGGATTCAGTCTGTATTGCATACAATTTATTATCGTTGGAACCGATATATAAGACTCCATCTTCTGATAAAGCCCCCGATGATTGTACTTTCCCTCCTGTTTCAAATATCCATTTTAATTGACCATCAATGGTTAGCGCACGAATTTTATTATCGTCTGAACCGAAATAAATAGTGCTGTCAGATCCAATTACTGCAGTGGAGTAAATCTTATCTTCGGTTTGATGGGACCATTTTTTAACTCCATTTTCAGAATTTATTGCGTAAAACCTGCCACCTTCATCACCAATGTAAATTGTTCCATTCGGACCAATTACCGGGGATGCCATGTAAAAATCATTTTCAGCTTTAAATGTCCAATTGAAGAAAGGTGCCTCTCCTTCAGGTTTCACAATGGAATATAAATAGCCTGAGTAATCACTACAATATATTTCATTATCGGGACCGATACAAGGTGAAGATGAACCTGCCCAACCGTTTGTACTGATTGTCCACTCCCAAACTGGAAATGGAAAATCCTGGCTAAGTGCATATATTTGTTTTACCCTTGATCCAAAATATATCAATCCGTTTTTTCCTATGGCAGGTGATGAATAATCAATTACACCTGGTCCCGCAGGAACAACATCACCAGTATACCACCATCCTAATTCAGTGCCACTGGAATTATATCCATATAAATAATGGTGAAATATACTCAACCCAAATAGGAATTCGAAAAATTGGGTTTAATAATTTGGAAATTATCAGTTAATATATTTTCAAATTCTTTATTTCTCCAAATCTCATTTTCAAAGAAGTTGATAACAGCTATCCTAAAG
>JABMQB010000381.1 GCA_013203525.1 Mariniphaga sp. | reverse complement strand
TCATTTCCATATTTATTTTTATAGTCAGTTACAAATTTCTGAACAATTTTATTATCGCTATTGACCTGGAAAGATGGATAGCTATAAAAAACATTATCAGCGCCTTTTCCCGCAATTTCTATCACTTTTGGATTTTCTGCCAGCCCGACTGTAAACACTTCAACATTCAATGCCAGTTCTGCTTTTTGCCTTAAAATATTCCCTAACTCAGATGCTGCAATAATATATAACCCATCAGGGTGTTTATCCTTTATTGTAATTAGTTGTGTTTTAAAATCTTTTGTCCCTGATTCAAAACTCTTTTCAATTACAACCTTACCCCCAAACTTTTCAAACTTTTCCTTGAATATGTTTGCTATTCCGTGCCCGTAGTCGTTATTAATGAATAATATAGCTACATTGCGTAAATTAAGGTTATTAAATACAAATTTGGACATAATCCCACCATCAAAATTATCTGAAGGTGTGGTTCTGAATATGTAGTCACCGGCAGTAGTAATGCTTGGCGAAGAAGCAGTTGGGGATATTAAAACAATTCTGTTTTTTTCAGCGATCGGAGCTATTGACAAAACTTCTGAACTTGAGAACCCACCTAATACGAGCTTACATTTATTTATTGCCGATAATTTCTCAAAGGAACTTACTGCAAGTTTTGGATCAGCTTTACTATCCTCATATATAATCCGAACCTTCATTCCATCAGGATTGTGTTTATGATATTCATCAAGAGCCAGATTCATACCATTTTGTAAGCTCTTTCCATATACCGCCACATCTCCTGAAAGTGGTAAAATAGCTCCTATCTGTATAGATTCCTTTTTGTCTGTCTGACAAGCCGAAAAGAATAAAATGACTAATAATAATCCAATGATTTTCTTCATAGCATCACCTTTTTTGTGTCGACAATATTCTCAATATCTTCTTCAAATACTTTTCCAAGCTTTAATCCAATCACCCTATCTGCCAAATCAAAAATATCTTTTAATCTATGTTCTACAAGTATAAGACTAATTCCTGATTTTCTTATATTATTTATATGATGAATTATTATATCCATATTTCCAGGACTTACCCCCGCTAATGGTTCATCTAACATAATTAATTTAGGTTGGTTAATCAATGCCATTGCAAGACTCAATAGTTTTCTTTCCCCGCCGCTAAGTCGGTTACATTCCTGCTTTAAAAGCGCTTTTAATGCTGGTATTTGCTCTAATATTTCGTCAATCCTATTATTTCGCTTTCCTTTGGTCATTGTTTGCATACCGCTAAGTTCCAGATTTTCTTTTACTGTTAGATCTTCAAATAATTCGTTTTGCTGGGGTACATATACTATGCCTTTTGTAATGAGTTGCGAAGGCTCACAGAATGTTATATTTTCATCTTTCAACCATATTCTTGCATCCTTATTCCAGGGTTTTAATAATCCGTAAATTGTTTTGAGTAAGGTGCTTTTTCCGCTACCGTTCGAGCCTATTAAAAGTACGGTCTCATTATTTTGCATTATAAAGGAAATATCAAAGAGCACTTGCTTTTTTCCATATCCGGTACTTACGTGTTCCAGTTTCAATAGGTTCATAAGTAGGCTTCTTGTACTTTTGGGCTGTTCTTTAATAGATTGTAATCATTAAAGGTACTTATTGAACCATTAGTTAGGAAAAATAGTTTGTCACTTACGGCTTTAATAAAAGCGGCATGATGTTCAATTAATAAAACTGTTTTCCCTGCTTCTTTCATATTTTTTATCAACATAATTATTTTTTCTCTGTGAACAGGATTAATACCTGCTACGGGTTCATCTAAAAGTAAAAGGTCAGCATCATTGGCAATGCAACAACCAAGTGTCAGTAGCTTTTGCTGCCCATATGATATTTCACCAGCTTTGCTGTTTGCCACATCATCTAAAAATACGTTTCTGATAATTTCCATTGTTTTTTGTTCAAAATCTGCGTTATGTTCCTCTAAGAATGTATGAGGCAAAAGAGCATTCCAAACCCTTTCTCCTTTATTCCATTTAAATGCAAGTAATATATTTTCTTTTACAGTTAATCCTTCAATCAACCTAAGGTTTTGAAATGTTCTTGAGATTCCCAACGCATTAATGGAAATAGGGGACAGATTGTCTATTCTCTGCTGTTTAAAAAAAATACTGCCGTCATCTGCATTAAGAAAACCTGTTAATATATTAAATAACGTTGTCTTTCCTGATCCATTCGCTCCTAATAATGAATAAATATTTCCCTTCTCAAGTTCAAGATTCAATTTGAGAAGTATTACTCTTTTGCCAAAGGATTTGTATATATTTGTTACTCTTAACATAGATC
>JABMQB010000380.1 GCA_013203525.1 Mariniphaga sp. | reverse complement strand
GCTGTACGCACCATTATCATCAGGTAACCTTTTTACTCTTTCCTGTTCACCATTAACCAAATATCCCGGCTGTGGATCATATCGAAAAACAACCAATAAATTATCTTCAGAATCGCAAGCTAAAACAAAAGGCTGCAATGGATAGTCGGCAAGCAGTGAAACGCTGTTTGTTTCAACTGACCATTTATAAATTCTTTTCTTCCGGGTTTCACAGAAATATATATTACCCTTGCTGTCACTTGTTATTCCTTGCGCAAAATCAAAACCTGAAACCAATCTGTTTACTTCTCCCACCTGATTATTTATCGTTAAATTTGTTTCTTCATTTCCGGAAACGGTTAGTTTCGCAAATTCCCAGGGATAACAGGCAAGTTCCTTATTTGCATCCCAAACGGGAAACTCCGTAACCCATAGTTTTTGTGTGTAATTATGTAAGTTGCGGATTTGAATATTCTCACAATTCCAAAGGCGTGCACCAAAACGTTTTGGTGTAGTTACCCTAATCACACGATACATCCAAAGATTCCCAAATAAAATATCTTTACAATTTGACATTTCAATCATTTGGCACTCCTTCCCTTCCCTTCCTTCTTCTTCCAATTGGAATGCATATATTTTCCAGTTTGATACATTTTCAAAACGTGCTTCATTTCGGATGTGGTGTTCAAGCGACATAGCATAAATTCTGGCGGGAGTTGAAGTATTACTAACATATAATCCACTGGTTGCATATGTGTTGGCGGTCCAGATATCTTTTAAGGTGCCACCTCCGTTTTTAGTTACCCACAAGCTCCAGAACTGGTTATCCCATGCCTGATCTAATCCTTGTTCATAAACAGGTTCTGAAGGAGTACTGATTTGCCTTGCACCTCTTCTATATGACGAATTACGAGCTTCAGATGAAGGTTTCCGCATGGTTCCATGCCCACCAACAAATTTGATATCATTAAGCAAAGAGAACTCTCCTGCCATCCATTTACATCCAACTGCCCGGTAATTATATCCTCCTGTAGAAATTCCAATTCCATTTACAATATCATCACCCCCTTCCGAGGATTCAAGAACGGGCTTTGGTGCACCAAAACCGCTAAAAGCAGGTTCGCTTTCTTTCAAAATAAATTGGGTAGCCCATGGATGCATTCCGATAAGTTTTGTACCCGCTGCCATTTTAATTGTTTCTGTAATCCGATACCATCCTTGTGGTACATAAATATTCTTGTGCTTTTTGATAGCCTCCTGGAAAATTTTAGTATCATCAGTTTCACCGTCTCCTTTTGCTCCAAGATCTTTAATATTTACCCAGCTTTCCATTTGTGGTAAAGAAGGAATATCTCTTTCCAGTTCAGTTGGAACATCACCTGATGGTTCAATATTAATCACGGTTTGAAATTCAGAATCGGCGGCCATGTTATTCATTATCAGTCCATGTGTAAATTCCTTTACTTTGTACGTTTTATTCTCTTCTTCAAAACTTTGATTACTTTGCTGGAACTTTGCAAAAACCGGTACATTTCTACAATCGATATTAAGCATATTAACTTGAGTAAGTGTACTTTTTTTATCATTGATTATTATACCAGCTTCCTTTACATTTTCAAACAAGCAATTTTCAAGGAACAACCGGTCAATAGCATTTTCTTCAATTTCCATAACAACGGGTACACTTTTCACATGCATTTTTACTATGGCAAGCCCTGAATTGTGAGATTGGATTGCTGCTTTGCGTTGCCCTTCAAAATATGTATCAACAATCATCATTGGCCAGCTTGGCGAAGTAGGCCCGGTTGTAATTCCATAATCGCCTCCAATAAATTGCACATTTTCCATTTCGTTGCCAACCTGCGAAATTCCGGCTCTTCCATTTCCAATATTTATTACTGAATGGCTTATAAAGCTGTGTTGGGCATAATGGGTACGAAGCGCCACTGCGTTTGGATTGCCACCTTCAATTCGAAAATCGATATTTGAAATGGCACTGTAAAAAGTACCGGCTCCGGCATCACGTGGTTGGTTTTCAGAAGTCACCATATTTCCGGTAAACCAAACCATATATTTTTCCTGATTGTCGTTTGACTGATATCCAGGGGAATTTTTATCAAGGATTATTTCAGGTCGGTTTTTACCATAACCAATAAGCCGGACTGCTCCCGGAATATATATAGTCTTACTGATAAGATATTTCCCTTCAGGAATAAAAAGGATTCCGTAGTTCTTTTCAGTTTTAACCTGGTTGATGGCTGCCTGAAGAGCATCAGACACATCCATTTTACCATCGGCGATAATATTGTAATTTTCTAATGAAAAAAAATATGCCTCCGAATCATCAAATTTTTGTTTATATACTGATTCGCTTTTTGAAGTTGCTGCCAGGTTAAGATTTAGAATAAAAGTAAGCAGAAATAATATATGTGTTTTTACAATTAATTGGTTCATGTTAGGTTCCTCCAGGTTTTTGGTCAATTGAAGAAAAAGTAAAAAACATAATTTACTTGATTGTAAAAATAACAAAAAGGGGAGCAATGCTCCCCTTTAAATTGTATTATTTTGTGCATAATTATTTAAATCAATTCTCTTCCTTCCCTATCCGGATCGTTTTGAACTTCGCAAACATCATTTAAAACCATTGTTTCACCATTTTCTTTTGTAAATGCGAGCCATTCAGGTAAACCTCCCCCATTTGGATTTCCGGTACTCATAAACTTAAGTAATGCCCTTGACATTTTCTCAGATAGTTTCCGGGGCCTTGCTCCTCCCCCTGTATGGGTAAGCATCAGGTCGGTATTATAAAACCAAAAGCAAATATCTGAACAATGGAAAGCCCTCATGCGGTTATCAAATAATGGTGGCTCCCAACCAAACCAAGCTACATAAACGGGAGCAGCTTCATTGATTTTTGCATTTGCAGTTTCAACAACTCCTTTTCGGTTACTTGAAATCATGGTCATTAATTCAATAGGTTTTGCATTGGGGAAAACTTTTGCATAGGCATCATAAACCGCTGGGGCCTTGTCCCCCAGCCCACCTCTGAAACCGGCACGTTCCCTTATCATTTCCTTTGCTTCATCAGCGCTAATCTTTTCAAGCTCTGCGTTGGTCCTACTCATCGACCACTCATGGAAAGTGCTACATATGATCATTGGAACATCAGTTGAAACACTATTCTCTTCAGAATAAAATTTTCCCTTTGGAATATTAATTTCGTCGGCAACCGGTGAAAAGCCCCCTCGCATTCCAGGTGTCCCAATTTCAGCATTAGCTTTTTGTGCTGCTTTATTTGCTAACAGAATATAATCTTTCCATGGCATTTCCTGAAGTTTGTCTATTTCAGAAGAATTAAGCCCAGCTTCTTTCAAAATATATTCACCAAGTTTTTGCGAATAATCCTGATTCATTGCTTCTGTAGTCGAACCACTTAATGGAACTGCTTTATGGATTAATTCTTTTGCTTTAGGCATGGCTGTTAAAACACATACTTTTGCTCCTCCACCTGACTGCCCCATAATGGTTACATTTTTTGGATCGCCACCAAAATTGGCGATATTCTCTTTTACCCATTCCAAGGCAGCCACCATATCCAGCGCCCCAACATTCCCTGAGTCAGCATATTTTGCACCTCCAACTCCTGAAAGGTCTGAAAAACCAATTGGCCCTAAACGATGATTAATGGATACAAAAACTATATCTCCTTTACGGCTCAGGTTTTCACCCATATAACCATCTTGTTCGATACCATTACCATTGGTATAACCACCACCATGAAGCCAAACCATTACCGGACGTTTTTTACCGTCGGCTATAGCAGGAGTCCACACATTCAGTTTTAAACAATCTTCACTAACATCATCGTAATTCCAATGGTCGACAAATGAAGAATATGCATTTCCATAACGGTTGTCCATAATCTGCGGTGCAGTATTTCCCCACCAAACCGTAGGAAGAATTTCGTCCCATGGTTCCGGTTTCTGAGGAGGCATGAAGCGGTTTTTGCCTCCTGTATCGGCACCATAAGGAATACCCCTGAATTGATAAATACCACGTAGGATAAATCCACGCACTTTACCATACGCAGTCTCGGCGACGGCAATATTATCACTCACAAAAAGAACCTGGTCGTCATCACTTTTTTGACTCTCATCTGATGCTGTACAACCTGAAAGTGGAATTACTGATACAAGCCCAACTCCAGCAGCACCTGCACCTAAGGTTTGAAAAAAAATTCTTCGGTTAGTTTTCATTGTATAAATAATTAAATTTCTATCTAAATAATTTCGGAGCAAGTTCGGAGAGATAAATACGCCAGTTTGCCCATGTGTGCCCTCCAGTTGATTCACGGTATTCGTATTTAAAGCCTAAATCGTCGTAAAATTTACGTAGGTTGGTAACACCTTCATATAAAAAGTCTTCTTTTCCGCAGCCAATCCAATACAGTTTAACTCCATTTTTCTGAATTGAAAGAACTTGTTTTTTATGATCTTCAACATCGTAATTTCCCCAGCGCGGATCGTTCATCAAACCCATGCTCATTACACCTATGTAGCCAAATTTATCGGGATTTGAGTTGGTAATATTTTGTGTGTGCATTCCTCCCATCGATAAACCTGCTATTGCCCTATGATTTTTATCTGTTAATGTACGGTAATTTTTTTCAATATATGGAATCACGTCGTTTACAAGGCTTTTTTCAAAACCTCCACGCGCCATTTGTGTAATATCAGGAGTTTCGGCATTTTCAACAGCAGGCTCATCGCCTGGGGCTGCAGCCGACCATGGATTTCCGTTGGTCATAACAACAATCATTGGTTCTGCCTTTCCTTCTTCAATCAGGTTATCCAGAATATATGGAGCACGTCCTAATGTTGTCCATGCATCTTCGTCGCCACCTGCACCATGTATTAAATAAAATACAGGGTATTTTTTACCGCTGCCTTCATAACCCGGAGGAGTGTAAACATACATTCTCCTGTTTTTATCAAGTGATGGCGAAGAATACCATACTTTAGACAATTTACCATGAGGGATGTTTTTTACGGTGTAAACATTCGATTCCTTCCCGGGAACTATAACAACATTTTCGAAGCGGGTTCCATCGCGAACCACCTGCGAATTTGAAGGATCGAGTGTTTTAACGCCATTTACATTAAAAGAGTAGGTGTAAAATTCAGCGGGTAGAACTTCAGTTGTAAATGACCATATTCCTGAATCGCCTTTAGCGAGATCTACCTGAGTTCCCCATCCTGACATCCAGTTGCCGCTTACAGTAACCTTATCAGCTTCAGGAGCTAATAATCGGAAAGTAATCGTTTTATCTTCATTTACTTCAGGTGAAACAAGGCGTGGCCCTCTTTGAAATTGGGCGTTAACATGGCATACAGTAGCCACCATGATGAAATATATGCCAAGACACATTACTATTTGTTTTTTCATAATTTGTTTGTTTGTGTTAGTTAATTCTAATTGCTGAATTATTAGAAGTTATAATTGATTAATTTTCGGGCCATAATACCGAAATGTATTTTAGCTATTTTTATTTAAACAATAAAGGAGCAAATTCAGAAAGGTAAATCCTCCAGTTTTTCCAGATATGGCCTCCTTCACTTTCACGATAAGTATATTTCATACCCATTTCATCGAGTTTTGCGCGATATTGAACACCAGAATCGTAAAGAAAATCAGTTTTACCCATTCCAATCCAATATAATTTAAGCCCGTTTTCCATTTGTTTTTTCAGGGTATTGTCTATATCCGAATAGACTTTGCCTGAGGCATCTTCACGGTCCATAATTGCTGCTGAGAACAATCCAACACAATCGAAGGTATTTTCATAGTATCGTGAAATATGCATAGAGTGAAACCCACCCATTGAAAGGCCACAGATTGCACGATTGGATTTATCAATTTTTACCTGGTAATTACCTTCCACAAAATTTATAATGTCCATAAATGTTGCTTCATAAGTTCCATCCATGGTTTTTGGAGCCATAAACTGTGGTTTGTAAAAGCCTTCGTGACCTTCGCCTGGAGCACCATCCTGAGATACATTTCCGTTTGGCATGACAACAATCATAGGTTTTACTTTGCCTTGAGCAATAAGGTTATCCAGAATTTGTGTAGAGCGCCCAAGGGCAATCCATGCTTCTTCATCTCCACCGGCACCATGCAGCAGGTACAACACCGGATATTTTTCATTTGAATCTTCGTAACCTGGAGGAGTATAAATAGTTAACCTACGATCCATTTTATTACCTGGCGAATTGTACCATCGACGTGCCACTGTTCCATGAGGAATATCATTCACTTTATACAGATCGGCTTGCCCACCACCAACTATAAAAATATTGGTTACTGAAGCCACATCGCGAATTAAATAAGGATTATTCGGATCGGTGGTTTTAAAACCGTCGATGATAAATGAATAAGTGTATAATTCAGAAGGTAATACTTTGGTTGTATATGCCCACACTCCTTTTTCACCTTTAACCATCGAAGCTGAGCCTGGCGTAAATCCTTCTGCCGGCATCCAGTCACCCGAAATTTTTACTTCGGAAACATTGGGTGCCTCTACCCTGAATACAACTGTATTATCTTCTTTTACTTCAGGCGAAATTATTTCCTGCCCGCCAAATAAGGCTTGCTGTGAAAATACGGATGTGGTAAAAAAGATACTCATAGTAACTAATATTAACTTTTTCATAGTAATTGCTATTTTTGATGTGAATTAAATATTTTATTAAGTTAACACTAAAAATAGAAATTTTAATGGAGAAAATTTTTGTGTAAAAATGACACAATGGTTGTAAAATGTAATAAATACTAAACAATGAAAAAATATATAATACTTGTAATAATTCCATTATTTCTAGCCTGTAGTGGATTAAAACAGCTAAAAAAATACAATGGAATGGAAGCTCGATCCTTAGAAAAAGATTTTGGGAAACCGACTTCAATAATTCCAACCTCGGATGGAGAGATTTATATTTATGAAACCAAAACCAAATTAGAAAGTACAGAAATAGGTAAAGGGCAAACAACTTTGGATCCAATGGTTTCTCCGGCAGCCACAAAAACAGAAAAAACTATTTTCACATTTGTAAATGGAAAGGTTGTTGGAGTAAAAAAAGAGATTGAATACGACAGGAAGTAAATTTTTTGTAAAAGCAATTTTGGTTAAAAGATTTTTTTTAGTTTTGCACACACGTTTTTTGAAATAATATTTGCCCAGGTGGTGGTTCCGATAGTTATCGGGAGGTAGAATGCAAGGTACCACTAACAATATTAATGCCCAGGTGGTGGAATTGGTAGACACGCAAGGTTGAGGGCCTTGTGGGAAGATTTTCCCGTGCAAGTTCGATTCTTGTTCTGGGCACAAATATAACTCTAAGCTATTGACTTTCAGCTTAGAGTTTTTTTTGCTTAAAATTTATAACAGTAATCAGAATACTCTTTTTATATTTCAATTATTACGTAATTTGTATTCTATTCATTTTGTATTAAAAATAAATCGCTAAATAACTGATTTTCAACCTGAATGTTTAATAAATACATACCATTCGGAATTCCTTCCAGATTTTCGTTCAAGGTTGTTTTTCCCTGTGGCAATAAAATGTTTGATAAACATTTTACATATTGGCCATTCAGGTTGCTTATATAAATGTCAGCTATCTGGGCAACTTTAAGGTCAATTTCAATGTTTACTTTATTTGTGGCTGGATTTGGATAATATTTTATCTGTTCGCCAATTGCTATTATATTTAAATCTGTTGCAAATAAATTTACGTCAGCAACATCAGGTGCTTCTTCTTTATTTCCTAAATAGTCAATACCAATTGAATAAAACTTGTAATTATTCGTTTCGGTTGAACGGAACTCTACAGCATTTTCTTTTGATGTTTTCCAGAGGTCGAAGCCTTCAGCACCTTTTGCCATCCATATTTCATAGTAATCGATTCCTGAACCAGAATCGGTTCCTGAAATGTTTAAAGTTATAGTTCCATCTTCCGTATAACTATCGATTCTTGTTTCCGGTGCCTGTAAATCGAATGTATTAATGTATTCATTTGTTATAATGGGCTCATTGCCGTCAAAATATATGATAGCCATATTTTTTATTTCCTGGTTATGTTGTGGTTCTTCTTTCAGGTATAAACGGAAACTTACTGAACCTTCACCTTCTGGTGAATTAACATTTGGAGGCAATACACCAACAAAGGGGTCTTCTATTTCTTCACCGGTATCTGGATCGAATGAACGGATTACACAATTCAATGAACCTGTACTTTCATCGGTTTCAACTACAAACCGGGCATCAACATTAAGGTGCTCTATTGTTGCACTTTTAACCAAAGTTTTTGAGCCCGGAAGTGCATATATAGTTGTATCTCCAACGGTAACCGATTTTATTTCGGTTTTACTTAAATCAAATATTTCGGTGTCTAAAGTGTCTGAAACAATTATAGTATGCGCAGGTGCTGTTGCGCTATTTTTATTTTCGAAATAAACGGTGTAGTCCAGAAAATCAGTACTGCGAATAAAGTTATTTTCACCATAGCCAGAAGGTCCTACTTTTTCATTTGGGTCAAATGAGGCAACTTTTTTTATATCACTATCTTTTTTATCGATTGGATTCAAATCTTTACAACTTTCAGCAGTACTATGATTAAGAATATTGCTGGCTGTTACAGTAATTGCTTTCTGGACTACTCCTAAACCTGACACATTAGCGACACACTCTGCAATCACAAGACCGGCTGTAAGGGCTGATTGTCCAACTGTTTTTTTCTTTTTGGATCTGTATCTATCATAACCCCAAAAATCAAAATAATTTGATGCTATTGAATTAACACAACCTACTCCTGGAATAGCCCCTAATGTTGCATCGACAACAATTTCAGTAACAATCGTAATCCAACAAGAAGCAAGACCTACCCATCCGTATGGAGAATCCGAACCATATTTATAAGATCCACTTTTATTATTTAACATAGATTCATCAGTATTATACGATGAATGAAAATATGGTTTGCTCATCCAAGTAATTGTACGATAGCTTTCTCTGCTTTTTACTTTTAGATTAATGCTTTGATTTGAATTTGCTGGAATCAGGGGTATATAAAGCCCCAATATCTTAGCATTAAAAGCTTCGTCCATTACAGTATCAATTTCGACAAACGGATCATTATTGTAATATTCCTCATAACCATCTTCAATAACATATTGTGATGGAACTATTTCAAAATCTACAAATTCAATTTCCATATCCTCATTGTTGCTAATAGCCAACCATAAGGGGACACCAATGGCATCAACATTCCCTTGGTTACCATAGGTAATGGTTAAAGTGTGCCAGGTATTTGCCAAAAATGCTTTTCGGGATGTAATATCAGCCCAGGGTTCAGGAAACTCCCCTACTTGTAATTTAAATGTATCGGTGGAAGCATATAGAAATTCCTCATTTAGGGTTAATTCAATAATATATTCGCCTACTGGTTTATCATACATATTAAACCGTGCAATAAAGTGATCGGTATCCATAAAAATAGTAGTATCAGGCATAAGTATCGGAAATGTGGAGTTTGTAAGCTGTATTGAAGTTTCTTCGTTAAATCCTCCACCATATATATTAAAAGTTACTTCACCGGTGTTTCCGC
>JABMQB010000379.1 GCA_013203525.1 Mariniphaga sp. | reverse complement strand
GTTAGATACTCGGCTACGATGGCCTCTTTACTGATGTTTTCTTTTTTCTTGTCCATGATATTTGTGCGGTGTTAATTTACACTGTTAGTGTAAACCTATATCAGGACAAGTCACACCTCTGTAAATTGTCTCATATTAGACGGACCAACACTCTATGCCGGGACTGGAATGGGAGTATATTGCTCGGTCAATGAAGGAATGAATTGGACAACTCTTAACAGCGGACTGACAAACCTGGATATAAGAGCACTTACCATCAAGGGTACTGATCTTTTTGCAGGAACAGCGGGTGGTGGGGTGTTTCGTTCAACGGATCACGGCGCCAATTGGATGCCTGTGAACAGGGGTCTGACGAGTATGCAAGTCCTGTCGTTTACGGTAATGGACAACAATCTCTTTGCAGGGACCTGGGAAGGGGGGGTGTTCTTTTCAACGGACAATGGTTCCAACTGGGCTTTAATCAGTAAGGAAAACGTTTTAGAACCATGGAATAAGATCCCGGGCGTTATTCATAGCCTTGCAGTTGACGATACTTATATCTATGCTGGTGAGCGAAGGACCAGCGTCTGGCGACGCCCGCTATCTGAGTTGATTACATCGGTAGAAGATGTTCTGATTTGCGAAGGGGAAGATTATCTGGGATGGACTGAGACAGGGACTTATCAAAGGACTTTAACATCATCTTCGGGTGGAGACAGCGTTATTAATACAAATTTAATGGTCCACCCAACATATCAAATTACTGAAAACATTTCCATTTGTGAAGGGGAAAACTTCCATGAATGGACTACATCTGGAACCTATTATGAGAATTTAACTACTATAAATGGTTGCGATAGCTTAATCACAATCAATTTAACTGTTAATCCTGCATATAAAATAATTGAAGATATTACAATTTGTGAAGGTGGTACACAAAAAGGGTGGACAGAAGCTGGCACATATACAGAGAATTTAATATCCATTAATGGATGTGATAGTATAGTGATTACAAACCTCACAGTTGATGATGTTTTTAGAGTAACTGAGAATATTGAAATTTGCTTAGGGGATAATTACCTTGGGCATACAGAAACAGGGAAATTTCAAAGGACATTAACCTCTACAACTGGTTGTGATTCTATTGTAACTACAAATTTGAATGTTAATCCAGTATTTGAAGTTATTATTGATACTACCATTTGCCAGGGAGAGTCCTATAAAGATTGGGCTGAAACAGGTCAATTCATAGAAGAATTAAAAACAATATCTGGCTGTGATAGTATTGTAATTATAAATCTCACAGTTAATCCTGTGTATCAAACAACAATTGACACCTCTATATGTGAAGGAGATAATTATAAGGATTGGACAACAACAAGCCAGCACATCGAGAACCTGATTTCAAAAACGGGTTGTGACAGCATTGTAACAATAAACCTGGTAGTATACCCTGTATATAATATCACAGAAAATATCACAATATGTAAAGGATCATTACATAAAGGGTGGACAGAAGCTGGTATATATACTGAGAACCTGATTTCTATCGATGGATGTGATAGTATAGTTATAACAAATCTTACAGTAAATCCAGCATATCAGATTACAGTTGACACCTCTATATGTCAAGGAGAATCATACAAGGGTTGGGATACTGAAGGTCAACATATCGAATCATTAACATCAGTTTCAGGATGTGATAGTATCATAATAACAAACTTATCACTTTATCCATCTTACTACCCTGATATTATTATTCTGGGCAATACATTAATTTCAGATGATAAATATCAATCTTATCAATGGTATGATACAAACGGTGAAATAGTAGGTGCTATAAACAACGAATATATTATTGAAAAGTCAGGCGAATATCATCTTGTTGTAACAGATCAAAATGGCTGTACAAATACTTCCGAAGTATTTAATGCTATTTATACATTAGCTAATTCAGTTACTGTTTATGATTTCAAATACTCAATAATACCTAATCCAAATACAGGCAAATTTACTTTCAGGATTGATTCAAATCCAGAGTCAGATTTAATATTGAAGCTAGTAAATACAATTGGTCAGGTTATTGAAATAAGGGATGTTGAACCATCAGTTAATCATACAGAACAATTTGATGTATCACATTTTTCAAAGGGAATTTATCATCTGGTTATTTCATCAGATAAGTTTCAAAAGAGTGAGAAAATTGTAGTTCAATAAGAAAATTAATTTTTTATAATGCTGGCAGCGAGTATCTTTGGTTTGTGAACTAAAAAGTAGCCACCTCGACAGGGGTGGTGCTTTTAATAAATAGTTTTATACTAAATATCAACAAATAGTTGTAATTTGTAACATCCTTTTTGAATACAATAATGTTAATCAAAAATCAAATGAAAAAATATTAGTTCAGTAAAATACCTTAAATTATAATGGAATTATTTATTAGAAATTACTTAACCATTTTTTCATTATTAATCGTAGAAGTTTGTGTTTCATGCTATCAGATTTGATTAAATTAGCCGTAATTTACTAATTTACAACATACATTCTTAAATGAATTTATATTTTAAAATCAGTATAATCAATTTGTTTAATTTAAAAAAACGTAAATGAAAACCAGATCATCTATCACCAGAACATTGATTTCACTCGTTTCGGGATTTGCAATTATTACTACTGTAATGATACTCAGCAGTTGCCAGGGAACAGGAAATAAAAATGCTGCCGTTGAAATAGATTCAACGTTGGGCTTAAACGATTATTACAAAGATTATTTTCTAATGGGGGTTGCGGTATCGCCAAGAAGCCTTGAAGGTGAGCAAGCTGAATTGATTAAGAAAAATTTCAACAGCCTCACCGCTGAAAATGTTATGAAACCAGCACCTATTCATCCTGAAGAGAACAGGTATTATTGGGAAGATGCAGACAAAATTGTGGATTTTGCCGAGGCAAACGGTTTGAAAATGCGCGGCCACACACTTTGCTGGCATAACCAAACCGGAGCATGGATGTTTGTAGATTCTCTTGGAAACCCGGCCTCAAAAGAGCTGGCACTGCAAAGACTGAAAGACCATATTACTACTGTTGTTTCACATTACAAAGGAAGAATATATGCATGGGATGTATTAAACGAGGTAATTACAGACAATGATACTGCAAAGTCGCCATTGAGGCAGACACAATGGCTAAAGATATGCGGTGAGGAATATATTGCCAAGATCTTTCAATGGGCTCATGAAGCTGATCCTGACGCAATCCTTGTATATAACGACTATAATACTGAAAATCCCGGGAAGAGGGATAGGATATATACAATGGTAAAGGGTCTGCTCGACGAAGGTGTACCGGTTCATGCCGTTGGGATGCAGGGACACTGGGAAATAGGCAATCCAACAGAAGAGAGCCTCAGGGCTACAATTGATAAGTTCTCTTCACTCGGTGTGGAATTACACATAACCGAGCTGGATGTTTCAATATACGAAGGGAGAGCTGATACCATTGGCGTGGGATTCACTCCTGAAAGAGAGCAGAAACAGATAGACCTTTATAAAATGGTTTTCGATGTTTTGCGTGAAAAGAAAGATGTATTTACCGGTGTTACCTTCTGGAATGTATCCGACAGGGGAAGCTGGCGTGATAGAAGGAGTCAGCAGGGGAAAGTATACCCGTTACTTTTCGATGAGAATAACCAACCTAAAAAGGCATATTGGGAAGTTGTAAAATTTTGATATTTAAACAAATACAATCAATAAGAAAAGCTTAACAACATTGTTAAGCTTTTCTGTTTTTATTTTAAATAGCGGTCAATATCTTTATAATTATGATGCTTCACATGTACCTGCTGGAACCTATTTTATCACATTAATATTTAAAAACCAGACAATAACTACAAAATTTATAAAAGTGGAATAATATTTATCGTAAGTCCAAGAATAAATTGATAAATGAATTATAATCTGGTTATATGATCAAACAAAGATTAAAAGAGTGAAAAGATTGTAGTACAATAAGAGCTGAAATAAGCCCATTTAAACCATTATTCTTTTTGAATGACCAATCGTCAATTAACGTGAGAAAGTCCTTGCAATAGCCTTGATTTGTATCTAAAAATAATATTTTTAACTTTATAGTGCTGCACATTCCTGTGTAGCGTGTTTGGGGGTTAAATTGAAGGATGGCTGATGAGCTACCCTTCTTCTTTAATTTTTAAAAAAAAGGATGTACCCTATTACCCAAGATACTTCTGCAACCAAGGCAAATAGTCTTTATCTTCTATTTTTCCTATTTCACCAAAATTGAAATACTTCCCAAGGTTTACTGCATACCTCCATTCAAAAAATGACCGATAGTCAGCCATACAATACCATCTTCCTTTAGGTGTCCTCCTTTTAAAAAATCCATTTAAATCCAACTTATCTATTAAGAATATTAATGCTTCTTTTTGCCCTGCCCACCTGCCATATTTGTTAAAATAGCCTTCTTTTACTAACCTCCATTCAATGGAATAAAAAACTTTTAAATCCCCTATATTAATCATCCCTATTTCACCATTTAAACTCAAAGGGAAAAGGGTTTCAGGTTCTTCTTCTTCGTTAAAATCCATGTTGAAGTAGTCTTCATAATCGAATTCAATTTCAAATATTGTTTCTTCAATGTCATCTAAAAACTCATTTCTTATGCCATCACCAAACCCTGCATCTTCTGGGGTGTTTTTCAATTTTGTTTTGGCTAATTGTAAGATTAACCTTGCCAGTTTGTGTTCCCTTTCCTGGATTAATAAATCAACCTCAGCAAGGAATTCATCATTATCAAATCCAGGCAAGGACAATTCCTGTTTAACCTTTTCAATTTGCTCCAGCCCTGTATCTGAATGAAATGTATAATTCATGGATTTTTATAGTAGTTAGATTAAGAACAGAATATTTACTATCAAAAGTAACGGATTTTCAGCTACAGGTTATTAGTTTTATCCTTCATGTTATTAACAAAAAACCGCCATTGAGAATAACAGC
>JABMQB010000378.1 GCA_013203525.1 Mariniphaga sp. | reverse complement strand
TTGGAAAACATTTTTTACGGTGTACTTTTAGTATTACTATTTCTTGCCTTATTCTTAAATATGAGGTTAGCATTTTGGGTGGCGGCAGGTTTACCAATTGCTTTTTTAGGGATGTTTATTTTTACCGCTCAACTTGGTGTAACAATTAATGTTTTTTCTTTATTCGGGATGATTATTGTTATTGGCATTTTGGTTGACGACGGAATTGTTATTGGTGAAAATATATACGAACACTACAAAAAAGGGAAGTCGCCTGTTCAAGCCGCTATTGACGGTACCATGGAAGTAATCCCGCCAATATTGTCAGCTATTTTTACAACCATTATCGCCTTTTCTACATTTTATTTTTTAGATGGGCGAATGGGAGACATGTTTAGTGAAGTATCTACGGTTGTAATACTCACCCTGCTGGTTTCTTTAGTTGAAGCTTTAATTATTTTACCAGCACATATAGCTCATTCAAAAGCCTTAAACGATAAAAAGGATAACAAAAAAGAGAATAAACTAGATTTCTATTTTAAGAAAATAAATAAACATGCTGATAAATTCTTAACGTATATCAGAGATCGGTTGTATGCGCCTTATTTAAAATTCATATTGAAAAATAAATTGTTGGGTTTTGCAATACCACTTTCTATGCTAATAATTGCAATTGGAGCATTGGGCGGTGGCATTGTTAAAACTTCGTTTTTCCCCTCGATTGCCAGCGACAGAGTGAATATAAACCTAAATATGCCTCAAGGAACGAATGAGTTAATAACCGATTCTATTGCTTCAATTATTGAAGAAGCTGTTTGGTTGGTAAACGATGATTTTACGGAGAAACAAACAGGACAACATTCTGTAATTGAAAATATAATAAAAAGGATAGGACCCGGAACTTCAAAAGCGATGCTTACGGTTAATATGTTGCCGGGAGAAAACAGAGATTTTTCATCGCAGGAAATAACAAGTGCAATTCGTAATAAAGTTGGTAAAGTAGAGGGTGTAGAAAGTTTAACATTTGGTTCCGGTGGTAATTTTGCAGGTAGCCCTGTTTCAGTTTCGCTTCTTGGAAACAATATAACAGAATTAAAAGAGGCTAAAAAAGAATTGAAAAAGCAAATGATGGCTAATCCATTACTCAGGGATGTTGCCGATAATGATCCCGCCGGAATAAAGGAAGTTAACATAAAACTAAAAGAAAACGGATTATTATTAGGGCTTAATTTGCAGTCGTTAATGTATCAGGTTAGGTCTGGTTTTTTTGGCCTTCAGACACAACGCCTACAGCGCGGACAAGATGAAGTAAAAATTTGGGTTAGATACAACAAAGAAAACCGTTCGTCGATAAAAAATCTTGACGATATGTGGATTATTACTCCTTCGGGCAGTCGTGTACCTTTTTCTGAAATTGCATCATACGAAATAGTACGTGGCGAAGTTGCTATTAATCATTTAGATGGAAGGCGGGAAATACAGGTTTTTGCTGATTTAAAATCAAACAAAGACAGTCCTACGGACATTTTAGCTAACATTCAAAAAGAAATTATTCCGAAAATACTCTCAAAATACCCCTCGGTATCAGTATCATATGAGGGGCAAAGCAGAGAAGCTCAAAAAACAAAAGATTCGCTTGGAAAGGTAGGTTTTATAATTCTTATGCTTATTTATGTAGTAATTGCATTTACATTTAGGTCATACAGCCAGCCTTTACTGTTAATGTTTATGATTCCTTTTAGCGTAATTGGAATTGTGCTTGGACATTTTTTGCATGGCCTGCCTATAAATATTCTTTCCTGGTTAGGAATTATTGCTTTAATCGGAATTATGGTAAACGATGGTTTGGTTTTAGTGGGCAAGTTTAACGGATTTCTAAGAGAAGGTTTTAAATTTAACGATGCTCTATTGAAAGCCGGAATATCACGTTTTCGGGCAATCTTTTTAACTTCATTAACAACTGTCGCTGGTTTGTCGCCATTACTTTTAGAACAAAGCCGGCAAGCACAATTCCTAAAACCTATGGCTATTTCAATTTCATACGGAATTGTTGTTGCTACTTTCTTAACTTTATTGATGTTACCTTTATTGCTGTCGTTAAGTAACTCAATAAAAGTATTTTTCAAATGGTTACGAACCGGTGAAAAAGTTACTAGAGAAGAAGTTGAACGCGCAATAATTGAAATGGAATAATTAAAAATATTGCATTTAAATGAATAATGATAATCAATACAATGTATAAAAGCAGGAGGAATTGCAGTAAATTAAATAGTTATAGTCTGTTTCAAAAATCAAATGTTTTGTAACCGAATGGAATTTTATCGCAGTTAAATTGTAATGCTATCCTCCGCAATATTTCTATTTTACCCATTCTTACTAACCTGGCGAAGTAATTTCATATTCAGAATTTCGATTTCTTTCCCATTTAAACGTATTAACTTGTCTCTGTTAAAGTCGGACAGAATACGTGAAACATTCTCACGTGAATTTCCTGTTAAATCGCCAAACTCATTACGGTCGAGTGGAAGAATAAATTTATTTTTCTCAAATATCTCATCGGAAAAAAACAGCAAAGCTTCGGCAACACGTCCGGGGCTGTGCTTTTGTAATTGATTTACGCATCGTTGAAAATGGCCCAACTCATTTTTACACAGGTCAATAATTATCTCATAGGAAAAATCGTTGTTAGTCGCTAAAAATCTTTTAAAAACAGAAATATCAATAAAACAAACATTTGTTTCGCTCAGTGCAGTTGCCGAGTAGTTATTTATTTTATCACCTACCGTGGTTGGTACTCCAAGGTAAGTTGGACCTTTGGCAATTTTCATAATCTGCTCTCTTTCCGGGCCGGTGATATGTACTTTCACAAGTCCGCTTCGGATATAAATAATGTTGGAAGAGAGCGCATTTTGTTTAAAAATAATATCTCCTTTTGCAAAAGTTACTTCAACGCAACTATGTCTCAAACTTTCCAGTTCATCGTCACCCAAATGTTTGGCTGCTGCCGAACGTTTACTGCATGTTTTACAAATATCCAGGCTCATATTATTTTCATTTCAAAAACAGTTAAAATAATTTTAAATCCTAAAAAATCCTGTTCCACAATCTCCATAATTTCCCAAATATAAAGTTAATTAACATTTTAAGAATGTGATGCAGATCACATTTTAGTTTGTTCATGCTCACGCGAATTTAGTTGATTTCGATTTATATTTCAGGCAATTTTGTGCCGATAATAAAACAATTTTCAAATTAAAACAGGAGGAATTTAGTATGGCTAAAAAACTGACTTTGGCTTTATTCTCCGGTAGCGTTGACAAACTAACAGCTGCCGGAGTAATTCTTGGTGGCGCTGCTGCCGAAGATATGGATGTAGATATTTATGTATTGCTTCAGGCAGCTTTTGCATTTAAAAAAGAAAATGCAATGGTAAACGACCGTGTTTCAGAAATTACCGACAAAAAAGACGAGTTCCTGGCCTCACTTCAACGGTTAAATACGCCACACTGGACCCAGGCTTTTAAAACTGCCAAAGAAATGACCAATGTAAAAATCCACATTTGTGGTTTTGCGGGAAAAGTTTGGAATGGCTTTAAACTCGATGATTTTATCGATCTGGCCGACGATATTTGCGGCATTGGCGAATACATGACCTCTGCTGAAAATGCTGATATTAACTTATTTATTTAATCTTAAAAACAGAAAAACATGACACAGGAAGAATTAGTTGCAGTAAAAGTTAACAAATCGGTTGATGCCCGTGGAACATCGTGTCCGGGACCACTGTTGGCGGCAAAAAAAGCCATCGGACAAATTGAAAAAGGACAAATTATGGAAGTGCTTTCAGCCGATGAAGGAACCCGGAGAGATATTCCGAAATGGTGTACTAAAAAAGGATTTGAATATCTGGGAACCGTCGAAGAATCAGGTTTTTTCAAAATTTTTCTGAAAAAATAAAATGAGTAGCGGCAAAATAAATTATGGTCCGAAAATCCTTGTTTTTTCAACTGAAAAAATTTCTGATCCGGCTATCGACATGGCAGGTTTGCTAAAATTGCATTATCCGCCAACCGTTTATACCATATCAATTCCCTGTTCAAGTGCAGTAAAACCTAAGTGGATTTTGCATGCACTTAAGCAGGGATTCGATGGCGTATTTATTGCTGCCGACGGCACCGACTGTCCTTATGGCGAATCGTGTACCGAAAAAACAGCACAGGTGGTGAGCCAGACCCATGAAATTATGAAAGAAAAGGGAATTGAACCTGCCCGTCTGAAAATGGCTGCAATCTGTTCGGTTTGCAGCGAAGCTTTTGTAAAGCATGTTAAAAGTTTTACTTCCTATTTAACGAATTCTTCAAATTAATTTTTATGCCGGAACAAAAAAATGTGTTGGAATATGATGTTCTTGTAATTGGCGGTGGAATTGCCGGAGGTGAATCAGCGCTTAATCTTGCCAATTTAAATTACAAAGTGTTGCTTTTGGAGAAAGAGTTGTCGATTGGCGGAAAAATGATTTTACTAAGTAAAGTTTTTCCAACGCTCGATTGCGGGGCATGTATAACTACACCAAAAGTATCGGAAATAGCAAGGCATTCCAATATTACTATTTATACTAACACTGAAACTTTGAAAATCACCAAACTCGCCGAACATCGGTTTGAAGCGGTTATTCTGAAAAAGCCCCGCTATGTAAATATTAATGATTGTACAGGGTGCCAGTTATGCGAACAGGCCTGCCCGGTAAGTGTTGCCGACCAGTATCAATATGGATTGGTTGGCCGAAAAGCGGCATACATTCCGTTTAGTATTGCAAGCCCGCGCGCTGCAGCTATCGATATAGAAAATTGTACTTTATGTGGCGCTTGTGAACGTGCATGCCCTACAAAATGTATCGATTTTACACAAACAGAAGAAGAATACCTTGTAAAAATAAAATCGGTGGTAGTTGCTACAGGATTTGAACTTTTCGACCCGCTGAAAATTCCACGTTATGGCTATGGACAGTTTAAAAATGTGGTCACCTCCATGCAAATGGAACGGCAACTTGCTCCAACACGGCCATACAACACGATACTCAGGCCAGGAGACGGAAAAATGCCCGACAATATTGCTTACGTTTTATGTACCGGTTCGCGCGATAAAACCGTGGGTAATCCAATATGTTCTCAAATATGCTGTATGTATTCCATAAAACAAGCTCAACTTTTATTGGGTGCTTTGCCCATGGCCGACGTGACTATTTACTATTTGCATATCAGGGCATTTGGTAAAGGATTTAATGAGTTTTATGCACAAGCCCAGGAAATGGGGATTGAATTTGTAAAAGGTAAAATAGGGAGAATTAACGAGAAAGAAAATGGTAACCTTTTGTTACGGTACGAAGATATTGAATCGGGAACAGTAAAAGAAGCTGAACACGATATGGTCGTCCTTTCCGTTGGTGTTTTGCCAAATCAGGGAATTTCTGAGGTATTTACTGAAAATACACTGGAACTCGACCCATTTAGTTATATCCATCAGGCAGATATTCTGGCAAGCCCATCGAAAACAAGCATTGAAGGAGTTTTTGTATCCGGGACTGCTTCCGGTCCCATGGATATTCCGGATTCCATTTTATCAGGAGGGGCTACATCTGCCGAAACCACAAGTTATTTAAGGAGGGCTTCCCATGAATGAGAATAAAAAAACAGGGGTCTATATTTGCCATTGCGGAGGAAACATCTCCGATTATGTGGATGTTGAAAAGGTTCGCCAGGCCGTGGAAAGCTGCGAAGGAGTGGTGCTTACGAAAACGACCATGTTTGCTTGCGCCGATTCGAACCAGAAGGAAATGGTTGACGATATAAAAGTCCATGGATTGAACGGTGTAATCGTTGCTTCCTGCTCACCTAAACTACACTTGCAAACATTTAGGGCAGTGGTTGAAAGGGCAGGACTGAACAAATACAACTATGTTCATACCAATATCAGGGAGCAGGTATCATGGGCTCATTCCGATAACAAAACAGGAGCTACTGAAAAAGCCATTCAGATTGTAAAAGCAGCTATAACAAAAGTAAACCTGTCGGAGGCTTTGACTCCGATTAAAGTTAAGGCTGTTAAAGCTGTAGCAGTTGTAGGAGCAGGAATTGCAGGGATGCGCGCTGCCATAGAACTTGCCGAAGCAGGTGCTGACGTATTTCTTTTTGAAAGAGATTTTTTTGTTGGTGGAAGAATTGCACAATGGGATGAATTATGTAGCAGCAATGAAACAGGCAAAGCACTTATAACCCGTTTGTATGATAGAGTAATGGGGCATAAGAATGTGACTCTCTTCACAGGTGCTGAAGTTGTTGAAAACTTAGGAAACATAGGCAATTTTGAATTGAAAGTTAAAATAAACCCCCGTTATATTCATAATCAATGTAACGAAGGTGAACTCCGGAAAGCGATCGATATTTGCCCGGTTGAGGTTCCCGATGAATTTAATTTTAATATTTCAACACGTAAAGCAATTTATCACAACTATCCAAGTGAATATCCACAATTTCCGGTTATTGACATAAAAAATTGCACAAAATGCGGTGAATGCAAAAAGATTTGCAAGAGCATAGATTTTGATCAGAAAGTAGAATATTTAAACCTGAATGTTGGTTCAATTCTGTTGGCAACGGGTTATGATCCTTATGAACCAGAAGAAGGCGAATTTGGATATAAAACAATTGAAAATGTTGTGACACTCCCTCAGTTTAAACGTATCGTACATTTTTGTGATGAGAAATTAATGTATAAGGGCAAGGAGATAAAAAATATAGCTTATATCTATTGCGTTGGCAGCCGCCAGGTAGACGGCGAAAATAAATATTGTTCAAGGTATTGTTGTACAGTAAATATTTATACAGCAATACATGTCAAAAAGAAATTTAAAGATATATACAACTACCATTTTAACAGGGGCATACGAACTTACGGCAAACAGGAAGTTTTATACGATGAGTCTTCGTGCCTTGGCGATATTTATTTACAGTCGTTTGAAAATGATCCACCACATGTTGAAGAAAAAGAAAGTAAAACCATTGTTTCGGTGCGGGATATACTAACAAGCGATAAAACATTGGAAGTTGAAGCCGACCTGGTTGTTTTGGTTACCGGAATGGAACCGCGAAAAGACAATTCAATAGGAAGTTTGTTAAAAATCCCGAAAGGAAGAGACAAATTTTATAATGAGATCCACTCTAAACTTCGCCCTGTCGAAACAGTTATCGACGGTGTCACAATTGCAGGAGCCAACCAGGGGCCAAAAAATATCATGGAATCGATGACTTCGGCACTGGCTGCTGCCACAAAATCATTTTCGTTAGTCGATTCGGGAGAGCTGGCGCTTGAACCAACTATTGCAAAAATTGATCAACATGCATGTTCCTGGTGCAATAAATGCGACGACGCCTGCCCGTACACCGCTTTCTCAAAAATTGAAATTGACGGCAAAACCGTTGCTCAGGTTAATGAATCGATTTGTAAAGGCTGTGGAATGTGCCTCCCGGTTTGCCCTGTAAATGCCATCGACTTAATCGGTTATTCCGACAAGGAAGTGGAAGCAATGATTGATGCTTTGATACCAACCATTTAAAATGTTTCGAAATGGAAATTGAAAAAGGAAAAACAGCCAAATACCTGAAAGAAAAACGCCCGGTTTCAAAGGAAGTTACGGAGCAATTGAAATATTTTATAAAAACAAAAAAACGAATTCTTAATGCGCTGAAAGAAGAGGATAAAAGCGTTCCTCAACTTGCACAAGAGCTGAATATTCCAGCCGATGAAGTTATGTTCCAGCTCATGAGTTTGTTAAAATATGGTTTGATAGAAACCGGCGAGATAGATGATATGGACGAATATTTTCAGTATAAAATAAAAAACAATGGCCAGGATAAATCCTAAATTTTCGGCAGAATTAAAAAGCTTTGGCGCTTTCGATGCAAATGCCTGTTACAATTGCGGCAATTGCACAGCAGTCTGTTCATTATCCGATGAAAATAATTCCTTCCCCCGCAAAATGGTACGATATAGTGTTTTGGGGCTTGACAATGAAATTCAAATGTCGCTGGAACCGTGGCTTTGCTACTATTGCGGGGAGTGCAGCACCACCTGCCCGCGCGAAGCACAACCCGGTGAACTAATGATGTCGCTACGCAGATGGCTCACCTCAAAATACGACTGGACCGGACTTTCCGGATTGCTGTATAAATCTTTATCAGCAACAATTGTAGCATTTATATTACTTGCCGCCGGGGTAATCTGGTTTGCCGCTTCACAAAATTTCAACACCGAAAAAATGCTGCATTTCGGGCATTATTTCGAAATGATTGCCATTGCAGCGGTTTTTGTGGTTATTTTAATTCCCGACATTATAAATATGTGGTGGAAAACCGTTTATAAAACTAAAGTGAAAGTACCTGTTTCTGCCTATTTTAAAGCTCTTGGCGAATTAATCATTCACATGTTCACCCAAAAAAGAACGTTAGGTTGTGACGACAGTAAAACCCGGTGGCTGGAACATCTTATCCTCGTAGCCGGATATTTAACATTACTTTTTACCACAGTTTTTCTCGATTGGTTTGCAACTCAAAGTACCTTTATTATAATTCTCGGATATGTTGAAAGCGCCGTAATATTTGTTATTACCTTTATTTTTATGGGCGAACGAATTATGAAAAAGCAAGAAGTCAGCATACACGCACATCCCAGCGACTGGTTTTTTGTGATATGGTTATTCTTAATGGGATTAACCGCATTTACTGTGCGTCTTTTTATTGACCTGGATATTCTGGAAACAAATATTTGGATGTACCTGATTCATCTGATTATTTTGGTTCAGTGGGCACTTATAATTGTTCCGTTTGGTAAATGGACCCATTTTTTATTCCGCTCTTTTGCCATGTATTTTCAAAGGATTAAAGAACTTGACGGGTAATTATTAAGTTCATCATATAAAAAATTTACCAAAATTGAACTTTTTCAGAAAAGTATTGAACCCGTTTAGATAC
>JABMQB010000377.1 GCA_013203525.1 Mariniphaga sp. | reverse complement strand
TGCAATTAAAATTTATAATAATAAAAGGCTTCATGTATCTTTAAGGTACAAAACACCAAATAGCGTGTTTAAAAATGTAGCTTAAAATAATGTTTAACCTGTAGCCGTATCTTAGGACTAGACACCATTTACTGTTAACTACTTACTCCACAATCTCAATTCCATCAAGGTTATCAAATTTCGCCTTAATCCCCCACCCGCCAAAACTTTCGGCAACCGCTATTATTATTTCATTATCCCCTTTTTTCAAATCGAGGTAAACTGTATCGAAATAACCGATGGTACCTAAAAACCGGTAATCACGGCTACCGTAATTATCAACTCCAAGCCATATTGCCTTCCCATTTACAAATACTTTAGCAGCATCGCTAAAACCAAAAGTTAATGGTTTAACAATTTCTGTTTCAGCCTTAATTTTAATCTTTAAAAGGACTGCATTTTTACCTTCCGCCAAAGTACCGGTTTGAGAAAGATTAATGAGGCCATCGGCTTCGGTTCCATAATTTGTAAACTTCAGGTTTTTGATAAAATCATTTTTAATTCCTGTAGCAGTCAAAATCGGTTGAGAATCAATCAACTCAGAAACTGAGAAACTCTGAATTACTTCGTTACCAGCTTTTACAATTTCTTTAAAAGTCCCCTTCAGTTCCGGTGAATCAGCTTTGGTAATTTTGATATTTGCAAACCTGGCAGGTCCGTAAAATTCTACGTTACCTTCTTTTTTTCCCATTTTAAGCTCATGTATAACCAATACAGGTTTTTCCATATCTTCAATATAAACTTCAGCCTTTGAACCGGCAATAACTAACCTGATCTTAAACCATTCGTCGAATTTATGCTGTTTGGCAGTGCTATACCCATCGCCGTAATATAATTGCCAACCAGCATTTCCATTGTAAACCGGAGTGTATTGCATCGCATCAGGATTTCCACTTTGATGTTTTCTTATATAAAACTCTTCTGCATTATTGTTTCCATCATCGTGGAAACGTACACCTGCAAATCCACGCCCTTCTTGAATACACATGCTAAACTCAATAATTCCATTCTGAAATCTGAAATTATTCACAACTGCAGCACCACCTTGTGTATTCAGGCATTCTTCGGTTTTATAAACTTCGGTTTTTGCATTTTCCTCAAGTTGCCATTTCAATCCATCAAGAGAAATTACTTCCTGTGTAAATGATAAGGTATAAGCAAAAACAAACAAAATTGAAAAAATAGTCTTCATTGTATAGTAATTTTAGTTTCTTCAAAAATCGTTGATTTTATTGAAAAATAACACCCAAAACAGATTCAAAATACGTTCATTCGAAAAACTTATTATTAAATATCAAAGCTTCTTACTATTTTTACTTCACCAGAATAAACAATTATGCAAAATTCAACCAGCCAGGAAAAACAATATATAACCCTGATTCTAAAAAAAATTTCTACTGAAATACAATTAGGAGAACCTAACGATTGGCAACAACGGGATTTTGAAAACCTCAGTTTATTAATTGAAGAAAAAACCGGAATAAATTTAAGTGTTTCAACACTAAAACGAATCACAAAAAATCAATTTACAAAAATTCCACAAAAAAATACATTAAACGCACTGGCTCAATACATTGAATATAAAGACTGGTTTGATTTTAAAGCCAATCATTTAACTAAAATAAAAAAAATAGCATTCAGGTTTTTTTACATACCACTTGCGTTAATTGCAGCTATTATAATTTTAATAATTGTTTTTAAAAGCCAACCTGTTCAAAGTTATTCGGAAGTAAAATTTTCAAGCCGAAAGAATGTAAGCGAAGGAGTTCCCAATACGGTAATTTTTGATTACGATATATCGATGTATGATTTTAAGGAAGCTTCTATACAGCAATCGTGGGATGGAAGGCGCCGGGCTGAAATAAAAAAGGATGAAAAGTACTCTACATCGGTATATTATTATCCGGGGTACCATCAGGCTAAATTATTTATTGATGAGCAAATGGTTAAGGAAATTCCGGTTTATATAACTACCGATGGTTGGCTGAGTGTTATAAACAACCCCAAGAACGAATTGATCCCGGTTTATGTAAAAGAAAATTGTATGGTTGATAGTAAAATTCATATTTCTCCTGAAATTATTGGCAATTATAATATTGACCTTGAAACAAATAACCATCGAACATCCTTTTATTATGTCAATGAAGAGTTTAATGGCAACAGCGATAATTTTACTTTTGAAACAGGATTTAAAAATAGCCAGGAAGAAGGTGCTCTGGTTTGCCAGGGTTGTGAAATTTCAATTCTTAGTGAATTTGGGAGGCATTTTGTACAATTATGCGACTCAGGTTGTATTGGTGAACTGTATTTAAAATTTGGTGCAGAATATATTTCAGGAGAAAATAACGATTTATCGGCATTTGGAACAGACTTAAATAACTGGAATAATCTTAAAATTGAAATAAAAGAAAAAATTGTTACTGTTACCCTTAATAATCTGGAAATATTTAAGACCTCTTATGAAAACAGTATTGGTGAAATTAAAGGACTTTTATACGGTTTTAAAGGTAGTGGTGCAATTGACTATGCCAGGCTTTATGATTCAGAAAACAATGTTGTTTTTACTGAAGA